>NZ_JBEXUP010000065.1:0-46581 GCF_040614375.1 Nonomuraea sp. NPDC005983 | reverse complement strand
GGCCCCGGCGGCCCCGGCGGCCGGTCGCGAGATCGAGTTCGATGTCGGTGATGCCCGCGGCGACGCGCACCGCCTCAACCGCGGCCTCCGACAGGCGTGCGCGGCCCAGATTGGTGTGCAGGAGCACCCCGGTGGCGTTGACGACTCGGCGCGGGCCCCCGGCGGGGAGGGACGCAAGTGCCGCCTCCGCGACCTCCCCGGGGGCGATCGTCCCCTCCCTGGCCAAGCGCTGCGCCTCGTTGACGACGGCCTTGACCCTGTCGTGCCCGAGCCGCAGCAGCGCCTGCGTGAACCTCGGGTCGGCGAGTACGGTGTCGGTGCGTGGGATGAGGCGGCGCGGATCGGTCATGACATCCGGACTTACACCATGATCAACAGATCTGTACATTACGATCATGCAGCGATTGACGCACTACGCGCAGGGCGGCGGCTGCGCCTGCAAGATCCCGGCCGGCGAACTGGAGAGCGTGCTCGCGGGCTTCGGCGCGGTGCCGCCCGACGATCCGCTGGGCGAACTGCTGGTCGGCACGGAGACCGGTGACGACGCGGCGGTCGTCCGCGTTCAGGGCGACACCGCGATCGTGAGCACCGCCGACTTCTTCACGCCGGTCGTCGACGACCCCTACGACTGGGGCCGGATCGCCGCCTCCAACGCGCTCTCGGATGTCTACGCCATGGGCGGGCGGCCGCTCGTCGCACTCAACGTGCTGTGCTGGCCCCGGGAAGGCCTGCCGTACGAGATCGCCAGCGAGGTGCTGCGGGGCGGTGCGGACGTCGCGCGGCAGGCCGGGTGCCACGTGGCGGGCGGGCACAGCGTGAACGGGCCGGAGCCCATGTACGGCATGGCAGTCACCGGGCTGGCCGACCCCGCGCGGCTGATGCGCAACGACGCGGGCCGCCCCGGGCTGCCGCTCTCGCTGACCAAGCCCATCGGCTCCGGCGTGCTGAACAACCGGCACAAGGCAACGGGCCAGGTGTTCCCGCAGGCGATCGAGGTCATGACCCGGCTCAACGCCGACGCCGGCCAGGCCGCGCTGGAAGCCGGCGTCCGCTGCGCCACCGATGTCACCGGCTTCGGTCTGCTGGGCCACCTGTACAAGCTCGCCCGAGCCTCCGGCGTCACCGCGGTGATCGACGCGGCGGCCGTTCCGCTCATCGAGGGCGCCCGTGAGGCCGTGCGCGACGGCTACGTGCCGGGAGGCTCGCGCCGCAACCTGGACTGGGTGGCCCCGCACACCGACACCGGGGTGGTGGATGAGGAGACGCTCCTCCTGCTCGCCGACGCGCAGACCTCCGGGGGCCTGCTGGTCGCCGGGGAGATCCCGGGGGCTCCGGTGATCGGTGAGCTGATCCCCCGCAAACGCCACGCCGTCGTGATCCGCTGACATCTGGCCACCGTCCGGGACCGGGTGTACAACTAGGTAATGATCTTCAAAGGTGTTCGCAGGGGATCGACTTGGGCGGCGCTGGTGGCGTTGCTGCCGTCCTTGACCGCTTGTGCCGCAGGGGAGGCCGACGCGCGGACGGAGGCCGCGCAGACGGCCGGGCGACCGGGAAGCCTCGGCAATCCGCGGGTGCTGAATTGCGCCAACCGCAATGGGGAGTTCCCGGGGGAGAAGAACTCGAGCCGCGCCGCCGCGCCGGACGACCTCGTGGTGGGGCCGCTGGTCATCCCCGGACTGCTCGCGTGGGGCGGCGCCCAAGCCGAGCAGTACGGAAGCGACCACAGGTTCAAGGTCGGCGCGCTGGTCAGGAAGGGCAAGACGATCACGGTGTCCATCCCCGCGAAGTTCCACGACAGCGCGGGCCTGCTCTACTCCGAGCAGTCCAGGAACGCCCGTACCCCGGCCGAGGCCGACCACGCGGTGGCCTTCACCGCGTGCTCCGACCATGACACGATCTTCGTGGGCGGCTTCTACGTGAAGGAACCCAGGTGCGTCCCGTTGGAGTTCCGAGTGCCAGGCGAGGCCGTCGTCCGGCGTGAGATCTCCTTCTTCAACGGCGCCTGCTGACCTGGGGAGGCGCCGCCCGCGCGAGCGGCGGGCGGCGCCTCAGCCCAGGAACAACGAGGTGACGACGCCGGCGAACGCGACCGTGAGAACGCCCAGCGCCAGCCGCCTGACCGGCTTCTCTCTGTTCATGAGCCAGTCGATCAGCCACATCGGCTCAGGGATCTCCACCAGGTCCTTCGACGGTGGCACGATCGCCACCAACACGAAACCCGGCCAGGTGAAGCCGATCGCGTAGGCCAGTCCCGCCCACCACGGCACCAGCCCGAACAGCGTGACGCCGAGTGCCGCCCAGGTGAGCGAGGTGACCCTGAACGTGGTCAGGACCAGGCCGGTGTCCAGCCCCCACAGGAGCGCTCCCCTGGCCGGGCCGAACCGGTAGAAATGCTGCTGCGGAGTCTGGCGCCGCCACATGGGTGTGCGCAGCCCGAACAGGCCGGAGTCGATGACCAGGCAAGCGAGCATCACCGTCGCCGCGGCGAGCTTGGCTCCCGTCCCCGGCACTCCGCCGAACAGGCCGGAGCCGAACAGGCCGGAGCCGAACAGGTGCACCAGCCCGTACATGGTCAGCGCGGAGAGGCTGAAGCCGAGCATGAGCATGAGGATCGGCCGGTACATGGCCTTCTCCCCGGGAACTCTCCCCTGAACCAGGGGGCGGAGGTATCCGACGAAGGACACGCCTCAAAAGCTGAACAACTGCGCGAAGCCCGCGCTCGCGATGAGCAGGAGCAACGCGAAGGTCACCCAGGTGTCAAAGGACAAGCCATCCTCCATCCGGAGTGGCCGGCCAACGGCGTCGCGCCCGGCCGGCCACTCGGCTACCTGTTAGCAGCCGTTGGCGTTGACGGTCCAGCCGGCCGAGCAGATGAACGGGCCTGTGGAGCAGTCCCCGCCCTTGGTGCACTCACCGCAGGCGTACTTCCGCTGGTACGGCGCCGAGCCGCTGCAGCATTGCCACACCTTCATGCTGTAACCCGACGGGCAGACGTACTGTCCGCTGCTGTTGGTGCTGCAGAACTTGTTGGGGAGGGCGAGGTTGCAGCAGCGCCAGTTCGCCGCCGCCGCCGGCTTGGTCATCACGGTCGCGCCGGCGACCGCACCGATCGCCGCAACGCCGACCCTGCCCATCCAGCCGAGGAATCCTCGCCGGCTAGACGAATCGGTTCCTTCCGACATTTTGTTGAGGTGGTCCATACTGGCCTCTCTGACCGTGGGATGAATCGGATCAGTGCCGTACGGAGGGCTTGCCGGCCAGGTTGTGCTTGTAGGGGACAGGGGCGGCCGCGTACATCTGCCTGACCGTCGGCACCGTGTGGGCCCGTGTCAGCTTCCCCTCGGTGACGTGGAGTGCGACGGGTGTGATGTCGAGCCCGATGCTGCCGACGATGCGCTCCTCCTCGTCGAGGAGGACCCGCTCGCTGTACAGCCCGAACTCGGCGATGAACTCGTTGCCGTCCCCGGACACCGGGACGACCACGACCCACATTGATGGCGGCACCGCACCCCCACGCAGCGCCGATGCCAGGTTGTGGCAGGTCTCGCACTTGTTGGAGAGGAACAGCACCATGGCCCGCTCGGCCTCGTCGAGGGCCGCCGGCAGGCCGAAGCTGCTCGGCCGGGCGCCCTCCAGGGTTCCCAACTCCACCGGGGTGGGCTTGTCCTCCATGTCGAGGTATCCCCGGATCTGCTTGATCTGCTGGAAAAGTTCCACCTGCGCGCTGATCTGGATGAACAGCACCACGGCCAGCAGGCAGACCACGATGAGCAGCACCATCGTCATGCGGTGTGCACCTCCGCTTCGAGTTGGGTCGGGTCGGGAAGCACCATCCGGTCCTCCCGCAGCGGGCGCAACACACGTAGTTCGGCCCTCAGTTTCCAGGCGACCAAGGCGAGCAGCGCCACGGCCAGGCCGAGCAGCCCCTCCTGCCCGGTCCAGGTCGGCGGGCTCCCCTCGGCCAGTGCGGCCAGCGCCAACCACAGCGGGAGGTACAGCACTTGGCGCCAGCCGAGCACGGCGCCGCTATCCCCGAAACAACCGCACTTGATCTTCTCTCCGCGGCCCAGCGCGCGGATTCCGGCACCGGCGAACACCAGCGCCAGCAGCGCGATGAGCACTCTGGGCCACAAGGCGGACGGCGCCACCGCCAGGCCGGTCACGGCCAGCATCTCCGCGGAGATCACCGCGATCGCGGCATGCCTCGCCAGAGCCGCCGGACCGAGCCGTGCGATGGTCTGGCCGAGCTCGTGATGGGTAATGATCTTTGACAGTGCCGCAATCAGGAAAACCACGATGAGTACGACCTGAGCTGCGGCTCCGGTCACGACTGCCGCATTCACGTTCATCCGTCACTCCCGTCAGGGTCGGATGAACGAAAAGTATGGTACCGGCCTTAAATGATCAACACTTGACAAGATCGTCCCGGCGAGATAGATGGCGACGTCGGCCCGTCAGCCCACCTCGACGCTGAGGACGACGCCTGGTCGGACACGCCTTGACCGAGCATCCCGTCATCGGTCAGCAGTCACGTCTCCACGTTTTGGGAGGATTGACGCCGTCGACGTCTCCTCGATAAGGATCTGGCTCCGTGACCCGGTTCAATGATCCACGGAACACTTCCTGGCGCTCCCTGCGCCGCCCTCCCGGGCATTACCGGCCCAGGTGCTCCCGGCGCACGCGGGTGAGGATGATCCACGCTCGCTCCTGCGAAGGTGTCGCCCCTCCAAAGGCAACGATGGACACGTGTCCACGGATGCATCGGAGAATGCGCGACAAGCAGCTTATTCAGGGCACGACAAAGACCCGAATGCAGTATTGAATAATCAACTCGGCGTGAGCACCTAGCCGATAGATCGAGTTAAGAGCCTTTGTTGCGCAGCGGGTTCAAGCCTCAAGCTTGCCGGAGAGCTGACAGTTCGCCGACAAGACAACGATCATGCACCCCCGAAAGGACGCCCAACTGCTGCGACCGGAAGCGATCTCCCGTCAAGGGGATCACTTCCGGCCAGCAATGCCTGCAGCCCAATCCCCGCGTGCACGTGGAGCACTTACCCCAGGACGTGGTTACGCCGCACCCTGTGGGACCATCCCCACATGCATGAGGAGCGCATTGCAGGTTTGCAGACCACCCCCGCGTTTCACTCTGCACAGCGCTGCGAGCAGCTACTGTCCGTCATCCGCGATCGAGGGGCCTACACCTCACCCTGTGTTGGCTGTAAGTGCACAGAGGGGGAACCAGCACGGACTCCGCTGAAATTTCGCGATGATATTGACGTTCCCCAAAGCAAGGCACGTCAGCGTCGCAAAGGACACCCGAAATCAGCTATTTGGACCGTACACTATTCGCTGGCCACAACCTGCACCTTGAGCCAGACAAAGCCACTGCCTCCCAAATGTCTATCGCTTCGAAACCGCCCGTTCTTGACGTCTAGCACTGACAGCGCTACAGGTCAGTATCTGTGGTCGACGAACTCAGGGATGGTCTCCCACCAGGGATCCCAGTCCAGGCATGCGGTTACCTGCTCCCGCGCATAGAGAGGGTCCGCCACAAGCCGATGGCACACCAACACGAAGTGCTCCTCGGACACGGGGGATAGTCACTTCAGTGCGGGCCGCGGGACGTGCTTCCCCTGCAAGAGCCATGCGGGCTCTGGACCGCGTCCAGCCCTCAAAACTTGGCCGCGTATTTGTCGTGGATGGCAGTAGGCCGTCGTTTATGACCATGAACGGCCAGACACAACAGTTGCCGGCCGCAGCACCCGGAACGTCTCTTGTATGGCCGTGCCACTCTCAGCAGCCGGCATGTGGTGGACGACCAGGCTGGAGACCACCACGCCCAAGGTGCACCTCATTGACGCCGGAATCATCCCCGCATGCGGGGAGCACATCCGCTCGCAGGTGGTCTCGCCAGTGGCGTCGCGACCATCCCCGCGTGTGCAGGGAGCACCGCCTGACGCGGTTGCCGGAGCGGTGTGAGCGTGGAAGGTCCTGACGGTCCTCTCTGACCGCATAGCCAAGATCCAGCCACGCCCCTTCGCGCGCGATAGCGTGATCGTTCATGAAATTCGTGACCGTCCTCGTCGTCCTGCTCGCGGTGTGCGGCGCGGACGTACAGGCGACGTGGGCGGCCACGTGGCGGCTGACGTACGCGGTGCGGGGATGGACCGGCACGATAGGCGCCACAGGACAGGGACAGGCCTGGGCCCTCCTCCAGCACGGCCAGCAGCAGATTTCCTCGACGATGCTCCGCTGGGACGGCGCCTCCTGGCGGACCGCCGTGCTGCCGAAGGGCGTCAGCGCCTACAACGCGCGCTTCGCCGCCTCCCCATCAGGGGACGACCTGTGGATGTTCTCCGGGGACCGCCCGTTCCAGCTGGCCGGCGGCCGGTGGGTGTACCGCCCGTGGACCAACGAGTACGAGCGTGGATCCATCGCCGTCGGGGCCAAGGACGACGTCTGGGTCTCCGAACACGGCGGCCCGGACGACTACTCCGGATCCGGACTCAGTCACTGGGACGGCCGCTCGTGGAAACCGGTCCCCAAGCCGAGCCCGTACGGCGACCTGGACCAGATCTCGCTCGTCGCCGCCCCCGACAGGGGCGAGGCCTGGGCGGTGATCCACCCCTCGGGAGCAGCCACGGTGATACGGCGGGACGGCTCCGGATGGGTAACCGCTCCCCTGCCTCCCGCGCCTGGCTGCCCTCCTTCGCACGCCGGCGACTTCTACGGTATGGCGGCCCGCACCCACGACGACGTGTGGCTGGTGACGCAGGGCGCCTTCGAGCGATCCGGGTCCTGCGAGGCGCCCGACCGCGGCATGGTCGTGCGCTGGGACGGCACCGCGTGGAGGTGGCTGAACCTGCCGTTGGCCAAGACCTGGCTGCCTGCCGTCCGCGCCGACCGGGTCGGCGGTGTGTGGATCGCCGCTAACCCCGCCCACGCGCAGTCGTACGTGCTCAACTTCCGCGGCGGCCGTATGACCAAATCGACGCTGCCCGCGGAAGGGGGGTGGGCGGGGTTCGTGGACATCGTCCCGGTACCGGGCACCACCCGGCTATGGGCTCTGGCCCGGCGCGTAGACGGCACCCTACTGATCTACGAGTTGGCCTGACCGCCCAGCCTCAGAGCGCCGGGGGTCCTGCGGCTGCGGGCGCCGGTGGCAATCTATCTCGGTGCACAACATGAGCGAGGACGGAGGGCGCTGAGCGAGGTCTGAGGAAGTTTCACGCCAGATCGCCGAACCAATGGCCGGCGGCCCGTTCGAACGCTTCACGATCAGGGTCGCGATCACCTGCCCAGGCGACTATGCCATCGGGTCGGATAAGCACGGCCCCGAATCCGAGGTCGTTTCTCGCCGGACCGGCCGCATACCGTATCCGGCTCTCCCAGCCCTTCGCTGAACCGTGCAGACATCGGTCGGTGCTGAAGTCAAGCACGATGCCTCGTCCGTCCTGCATCAGGTCGCCGAGGCGAGTGCCGTCCTCAAGACGAAGGTCCGGGGCGTTGCGGCCGACCAGCGACTGCTCGCTGCCAAGGTCGTAGCGGATCGACGATCCCGATACCTTCTCGAACACGTAGGTCGTTCCGTCACGGGTCCCGAGCAAGTCGCGAATCACACCTTGGATCGCCTGGGCATGCGAGTCCGGCCGCATGACCGCTGCCTGGGCGCGCGTCCAGTCGAGCACCCCTGCGCCGATCGGATGACGCTCGCGGGTGTAGGTGTCGACAAGTCCGTCCGGCGCGTACCCGTGCACGGTCGCCGCGAGCTTCCATCCCAGGTTCATGGCGTCGCCGATGCCGGTGTTGAGTCCCTGCCCACCAAAAGGGGGGTGGATGTGAGCGGCGTCGCCCGCGAGCAGGACGCGTCCCTGCCGGTAGGTCGTCGTCTGCATCGCCCGATCGGTGAAGCTCGAGGCGTGATGGACGTCGCTCAGCGTCACGTCGGTGCCGGACACACGACGGAGAACCGCCTGGAGATGGTCGCGGGTCGGCTGCTGCGAGCGATCGAAGGCGCCGTCATCGAAGTCCAGCAGGCCGATGTGCCCTTCCGTGGGCATCTGGATGTACATGCCCGTCGGCGTCAGGTTGAACCCAGGGCGCAGCTTCTCGGGATCGGCGATGGTGGCGAGCATGGTGTAGCCGGTGAACTGCGGCTCGGTGCCGACGAACTCGAAGCCTGCGAGCCCCCGCACCGCGCTGCGTCCGCCGTCGCAGCCGACGAGCCAGCGCGCCGCGTATTCGTGCTCGCCGGCTTGCGCGACCACGGTCTCATCGTCCTGTGCGATGGCTGAGACCGTGACGCCGCGCCTGACCTCTACGCCGAGCTTGGATGCCCGCTCGGACAGCACCGTTTCGACCGCTTCGAGGCTTGCCAACATAAACTCCGGTGCCGGGCTGGGAAGCCGGAACGGCAGTGCGGCGAAGTCGACCTTGGCCGGATCGAGCACCATGCCGGCGAAGTGGCCCACGCTGCGAGGGGGTGACGGCTCGTCCGCGTCGAGGTTCGCGCCGGGGTCGTTGTGGACGCCCGACGCCTTCAGCAGCGGGTGCAGCATTCCGCGGCGGTAGAACGCCTCGATCGATGTGGTGTACAGGCCCCGGTTCCCGAGCGGGTTCGCCTTCCACGGGGAGTGGCGCTCGGGCTCCCGCTCGAGCACCAGGACGGAGCAGCCCGCGAGGCCGAGCTCGCAGGCAAGGAAAAGACCAACCGGGCCGGCGCCCACGATCACTACATCATGCACGAAAACTCCCTCGCTAAGCCTGTTTGCTGACGGACATCTGAACGTGATCGAACGCCAGGACCTCGGCGCCGTCGTTCCGCTCGTGGTCACGGGTGGCATCGGGCTCTCGGTGCCCGTCCGCTCACCAGGTCACCCGCAGCGTGTGCAAGCCGTACACGAGGCTGAAGACGCGGAAGTCGGCCTGCTCGTACGGGTCGGCCAGGGCGAGGCCGGGGAAGCGCCGCAGCAGGGCGGGGATGGCGATGCGCATCTCCATTCGCGCCAGCGGCGCCCCGAGACAGTGGTGCACACCATGCCCGAAGGCGACATGGCCGGCGGCTCCCCTGGTGATGTCGAGTGTCTCGGGATCGTCGATGAGGGCAGGGTCGCGGTTGGCGGCAGGGAGCGAAAGGATCACGAGCGAGCCTGCGGGGATGGCGTGCCCGGCGATCTCCACTTCCGTCGTGGTCGTGCGCGGCGGCAGCGACTGCACGACGGAGAGCCAGCGCAACAGCTCCTCGACGGCGGGCTCGATCCGCGCCGGATCGTCGCGGATCATAGCCAGTTGGTCGGGGTGCCGCAGCAGGGCCAGGGTGCCCAGGGCGAGCATGTTCGAGGTCGTCTCGTGCCCGGCCAGCAGCAGCAGTCCCGCGATGCCGATCAGCTCATCGGTACTGAGATCGTCGCCGTGCTCGCGCACCAGCATGCCCAGCATGTCCTCGCCCGGGTCCGCCTGCGCGCGGGCGACCAGGCCGGCCATGTAGGCGCGGTCCTCCCGCTGCGCCGCAGCCCGCTGCTCCATCGGCAAGGAGGTGTCCAGCAGGCGAGCGGCACGCTCGTGGAACTCGGCGCGGTCGGCGTACGGCACGCCGAGCAGCTCGCAGATCACCAGCGACGGCACCGGCAGCGCGAAGTGCGCCACCAGATCAGCCGGCTTACCGGCCCGCTCCAGATCGTCCAGAGCCGTCTCGACGATCTCGGTGATCCGCGGCTCGAGCCTGCGCATCCGCCGTACCGTGAACTCCGGGGTGAGCATCCTGCGCAGCCGCGTGTGCTCGGGCGGGTCGAACCCGATCAGCTGCCCGGCCCGCATCTTGGCCAGCTCGTCGGCGTTCAGCTGCCCGGAGCCCGGGAACGGCGTCAGGGCACTGCTGAACCGGGCCGGGTCCGCCAGCACCTGGCGAACGTCCTCATAGCGGCAGACCAGGTACGCGAGCACGCCGGTGGGCGTCTCCACCCGCACCACACCCTCGCCGTCGCGTGCCCGGGCCAGCTCCTCGACCGGGTTGAGCCCGTTGCGCCGCATCTGCAGCGGCAACTCCGGTGCTTGCGTCATTTCTGTCCATCCATCCTGTGATCGTGTGAACTTCTCTGCGCCACCAGAGAAGTGAAAGGCGACTGACATTTAGCGTCTTGTGGTGCCACCGGCCTGCGGCGATACCTGTCCATCGCGGGTTGGGGACGGCGAAAACCTTGCCGACTCCTCTACCGGCTGATCTGACGCGGAACCGCCACCGCGAGAAGTTTGTCTGGGTTGCGGATGGCGTAGAAGTTGGTGATCTTCCCATCGGCGATCTCGATCAGGAAGACGCCTTCCAGGCGCTCGCCGCTGAGTACCATCGCGGGCGTGTTGTTGCAGTTGACCATCTCGATCCGCAGGCCCGCCAGCCGCTCCAGGCGCAACATGTTCATGAGGATCGCGGCCACCTTCTGCACGCCCACCACCGGCCGGCGCGCCGCGGCGGCCTTGCCACCGCTGTCGGCGGTCCAGGTGACGTCCGGCGCGAGCAGCGAGAGCAGCCCTTCCAGGTCACCGGTGGCCGCCGCGGTCATGAACTGCTCGGCGATCTGCGCGGTCGTCGCGGCGTCGACGGGCTCGAAGCGCTTACGCCGCGCCTGTACGTGCTCGCGGGCACGGTGCGCCACCTGGCGCACCGTCGCCACGGATTTGCCCACCGCTGTGGCGATGTCGTGGTAGTCGAAGCCGAACACCTCGCGCAGCACGAACACCGCACGCTCATCGGGGGTGAGTGTTTCGAGCAGCACGAGCATCGCCATCGACACTGACTCGGCGAGCAGCACATCGGTCGAGGCGTCGTTCTCCTCGAGCAGCAGCGGCTCGGGCAGCCACGAGCCGATGTAGTCCTCGCGCCGGCGTGCGCTCGCCCGCAAGGCGTTGAGCGCCTGACGGGTCACCAGCTGTGCCAGATACGACTTGGTGTCACGGACCGTCGCGAGGTCCACGTCGGCCCACCGCAGATAGCTGTTCTGCAGCACGTCGTCGGATTCGGTTACCGAGCCGAGTATCTCGTAGACGATCGTGAACAGCAGCGGCCGCAACAGGGTGAACCGCTCGGCATGCTCGTCGGTGCTCACGGAGAGGTGACCACCCGCGCAGCGGAGGTCGGCTGTCCGGGACGCGGGCCGCCCTTGGGCCACCACATGGAACCCGGCTCGCGGGCCTCCCGACGAATCCTGTTATCCACCACGAAGTTACAGGTCTTCTCCTTGATCGCCGCGCCCATGCGGCC
This sequence comes from Nonomuraea sp. NPDC005983, assembly GCF_040614375.1. Classification (NCBI taxonomy): domain Bacteria; kingdom Bacillati; phylum Actinomycetota; class Actinomycetes; order Streptosporangiales; family Streptosporangiaceae; genus Nonomuraea; species Nonomuraea sp. NPDC005983. The sequence continues at coordinate 35,324 of NZ_JBEXUP010000065.1, read as the reverse complement.
GCCGATGTAGACGTTCATCGCGGTGTCGTCCTTGCGGGCGAGCTGTCGGATGCCGGCGCGCCGGCCGAGGCTGACGCACGCCCCCGACATAGCCACGTCGATCACCGCCGGTTCGGTCCCCGCAATGCGGCTCAGCACGGTGTTGGCGGCCTGTGCCCCGAGCGGCCCAGCGACGTACGTGCTCATCCGCAGCGGCCGGCCCGACGGTGCGGCGGCGTCCCCGGCCGCGACAATGCGGTCGTCGTCGACACTGGTCAGCGTCTCGTCAGTGAGCAGCCGGCCGAGCGCATCGGTGCGCAGCCCGCTCGCCGCCGCCAGCTCCGGCACACCGAAACCACCCGTCCAGATGGTCAGCGCGCTCGTACGCACCCCACCGTCGGCGACGACGACCGCGTCCGGCCGCACCTCGCTCACCACGGAGGCCTCGAGCACCACGACACCGTGCCGGGTCAGCCATTTGGCGATGTATCGGCGACCAGGTGCGCTGAATGTCGGCGCCAGGGTCCGGCCACACACCAGCGTGACCCTGCGCCCTTGCTCGGCCAGCTCGGCGGCCGTCTCGATGCCGGTCAATCCGCCGCCGACCACGGTGACCGGAGCATCGAGGGGCAACTCCTCCAGCCTGGCGCGCAGCCGCTGCGCGTACTCGAATTCAGCGATGTCGAACGCGAATTCTGCCGCGCCAGGCACCGATGACGGTACGGCCCTGGTGCTGCCGACCGCGTAGATGACGTAGTCGTAGTCCAGGGGACGGCCCGACGCCAGCTGCACGGTGCGGGCGGGGGTGTCGATGCGCGTGGCGCTGTCGACGACCAGCTGGATGCCCTCGCCGAGCAGCGTGCCGTAGTCAATCGTGGCGCCGCCGGTGCCGGCCACGAACTGGTGCAGCCGGATGCGTTCGACGAACTCCGGGCGCGGATTGACCAGAGTGATGTCGACGTCGTCGCGCATCCGCAGACGGTTGGCCGCCAGCGTTCCGGCGTAACCGCCACCGATGACCACGACCTTGTGGGGTGTGTTGTGTTCGGTCATGCCCTCAGGACACCGCGGACCGCTGAGACGTGACATGACGCGACGTGACACGCGTCACTCCACTCAAGTGACGTGCGGTCCCTCAGAATCCGATGGCTTCGCGGAGCAGGAGGACGGTGCCGCGTCCGGGGTGGAACTCTGCGTTGAGGATGAGGAGGCGGTTGATGGCGCTGGGCCACCCGTGGACTGCCCGGGTGCGGGCGTTTTCCAGTGGAAGGCAGTGGTCTTCGACGCGGCGCAGCGCGGTGGGCAGGTCGGGTACCACCTTCTGCGCCCCGACGATCCAGATCGCGCGGGCGGCACCGCCGGCGTATCCAGGGAGCTGGCTTCCGCTGCCCGAGGCGACCACGAGGGAGCCGGTTTCGGTGACCGCGTGGACGCTGCCCACGATGACGTCGGGGGTGGACATCAGCCGCCGGATCTCGTCAGGTTCACTGGCGCGGTCCATGGCCAGGACGCGTGGCTTGACGGCGTCGTATCGTCCGCTGGTGTTGATGTCGGCCTCGATGCCGGACAGGCGGAGGGTTTCGCTGGCACCGGTGAATACGCTGGCGCCCTCGGGTACCAGATCCTTGATGCGGGCACGAGCGGCGGCGACGTCGTCGAGGATCTCGACGGTGAACCCGTGCGCGGTCAGCGCACTGGCCGCCCGCTCCAAGTGATTCGTGGGCGCCGGGTCGGCGAACCGGGTTGCCGAAATCGGAGTGGTCACGGTGCCTCCTGGGCTGGTCGTGATGTGTGATGTGTTCGTCTCATCAGCTCGACAACGCAGCCCCCAGGAATGTTAGGCGGCGCGCCGGCCTCACATTCCGGTGCGCTGTCTTGTCGAACCAGTGAGAGCAGATGCGACCGAGGGAGCCGCCGGCACCATGACCAACCGAGCCGGGCCAGGGTATGGCCGACCCGGTCCAGGCCTGGACGCGGTCACGAGCGAGCGGGGCCGGCTGATCAATCTCACCTACCGGCTCCTTGGATCCCTGGCCGAGGCCGAGGACGCCGTGCAGGAGACCTACGCCCGCTGGTATGCGATGTCCGCACAGCAGCAGGACGCCATCGAATCGCCCGGCGCCTGGCTGACGAAGGTCGCCGGCCGCATCTGCCTCAACATGCTCGGCTCAGCACGGGCCCGGCGAGAGACCTACGTGGGTGAATGGATCCCCGAGCCGTTGCCCGAACCCGGCGAGTGGATCGATGGGCGGCCGGGCGGCACCACCGTCGACCCGGCCGACCGGGTCACCCTGGATGAGTCGGTCAGTATGGCCTTCCTGGTCGTGCTGGAATCGATGACCCCGGCTGAGCGCGTCGCGTTCGTCCTGCACGATGTCTTCCGCTACTCCTTCGCCGAGGTGGGCGAGATCGTCGGCCGTACCCCGGTGGCGTGCCGCCAGCTGGCCTTCTCGGCCCGCCGTCGCGTTCGCGCGTCACAGCCTTCCGCGGTGCCGGCAGCCCAGCAGGCCCGCATCGTCAGGGACTTCAAACAGGCCTGGGAAGCCAGGGACATCTACGCCCTGATCGGCCTGCTCGACCCCGATGCCACGGTCATCGCCGATGGTGGCGGCCTCGTCGTGCGGCGCCAGCGGGTCGAGGGCGGCGAGCAGGTCGCGCGCGCCTGCGTCGATCTGGCCGACCGGGCACCCAGCCTGACGATCCTGGAGCGCGCCGTCAATGGCCGGCCCGGCCTGGTCGCCCAGCAAGACGGCACCACCGCGGCGGTGCTGGCCTTCGATATCGCAGGCGGCCGCATCAAGCGCATCTGGGCAATATTCAACCCCGAGAAACTCCGGCCTTGGACGACGGGCTGACGCGCGTCTCCATCTCATCGGTCCGCTGAGGGCCACTGCCACCTAGTCCTGTCCTGGCGCCGTGGCGACGAACTGGGTCAACTCCCCCAGATGGCCCGGCGGTCCGAAGTTGGCACGGCAACCGCGGGCCTGACATTCCGGGGCGCTGTCTTGTCGTACTAGCGAGAAGCCAAGATTTCGCACTGCATGGAAGGGATGGGTAGCGATGCCTACGCAACGCGAGGTTGACGAAGCCAAGATCAGACAGCAAGCCGACAAGATAGTCGAAGGGCTCCGAGCCAAGGATCTCGACGGCCTGAAGCAGCTTTACACAACGGATGTCGTGTCCTTCGACGTCGAGCCGCCGCTGCAGCATGTAGGGGTAGAGGCGAAATTGAAGAACTGGGCGAAGGTGTTCACGTTCTTCCAGGATGTGAATTATGAGGTTCGCGACCTGACACTCACCGTGGGCGACGAAGTAGCGTTCGGGCACGGCTTCGGCCGACTCAGCGGCACGCTGAAGAACGGGACGGCGACGTGCGGTATGTGGGTCCGGGTCACTTTCTGCTTCCGGAAGATCGACGGCAATTGGTTGATCGCGCACGACCAGGTTTCCGTGCCGTTCGATATGGCGAGCGGCAAAGGAGTGGCCGACCTCGAGCCCTGACGAGTCGCAGGAGTTTCGGGACGTCGCGGGCGGTGCTGCCCGTTGAGCCACTGTCCTGGTTTCGCAGGACGGGGGCTCGGCGGTGCTGCTGCCGGTGACGCCCCGGTCCGTGCTGACCGAGGCGTCACCGGCCGAGCAGGTCCAGGCAGTGCGGCTGGCGATCGCCGTCAGCCAGGCGCTGGAGGATTCGACAGCGTCCTGCTGTTGCCATCGGCGAGAGCGACCAGCTGATTCCGACCAGCCGCACCCGCGAGTTCACCCGCGCGCGCACCCCGGTGAACAAAGCGCACGTCGTCGTCCCCATCCGCCTCACCGGGAGGGTCGCCGCGAACTACCTCAAGGCGTGCCTGCTCAACGAACTGCCCACCGCGTGGATACCGGTCCCGGCCACGCTGCGGCACCACTCCGGCCCGCGCGCGTTGCGCAGGGAGGCGTCTACCCCGCTCGGGCTGTGGCTGATCCGCAGTGTCTACACCGCACCCGGCGCCGACCCGGGCGAGCGCGAGCCTGGAGGAGGCCAAGACGGTACGGCTCGCCCTGCACGCCCTGACCTTGTGCCTCGACGGCAAGGCGGCGGCCTCCACAACCGTCGCCCGTAAACGCGCCGTCTTCCACGCTCTCTTGGAGTACGCGGTGGAGCTGGAGGAACTTTCACCCAGAGCCCCGGCCCCACCACCGTGGCTCTTCGCGCTAGGTCATGATCAAGCTCCGAGGGTTCAGAGAGCCTGGTTCGCTTCACACAGTCAGACGGTGTTACGGGCTGCGTAGGTGTGCGGGCGGTCGCCGGGCATGCCCCAATCCCGCAGTTCCACCTCCGGTGGTCTGCCCTCCTCGCCACCGACGGACCATTCATTGATCTTTCCTGCGAGATACGCGGAAGGTTACGATTTGGGAATGGGACCCGTATTCATGACGTCGCTACTGACCCTCCCAGCGCTCGCCTTGCTACTGATCCCCTTCCATGACGAGTCAAGCGCTATGGACACGCGAAACCGGCTATCCGGCCTGCGCACCCGCCACACACTCGCCTCTCGCGAGGCGTGGGATGCCGCGCACGCCTGGCTGAGGCGCCCCCTGCGACGCCTGGCCGTGGTTATGGCGGCGGTTCTCGTCGTCTCCATCGCCAGCGAGATGGCGTTCGGCCTGCCTGAGGCTCTCGCGCTGACGATTGCCGCGTCCCAGGCAGTGTTGTTCGTGGGTGGAATCCTGTTGATCGGCTGGCGCGCCAATAAGGTCGCGGCGCAGGTCAATCAGCGTCGCAACGCGTAGGTCAGCGCTTGTTCCCCCTCCTGACGGGCACGCAGCGGCACGGGACGGGGGCTCCTCCGTCGCGTCGGTGTTCGGTGGGCCCGGGCTTCGTTCCTCAGCCCCGGCCCGTCGATCGCCCCCGACTCCGTACGGTGATCAGCCACCACCAGGCCGGTGAGGTCAGCAGCGGCCGCGACGGGAGGGGCTGTAGACCGGGCGGTTCGCGGCGACGACCCACGCCTCGGTCATGTAGGTGAAGGTCGTGCCCCTCTTGCAGTTGGCGTAGAGCGTGCGGGGGCCAGGTCCGCGCCAGGTGATGTACTTGATGGTCTCCCAGCCCCACGCGCGCTTGCGCAGCAGGTTGGTGCCGAAGAGCGTGCCGCTGCAGCCGGGCGCCCAGACGGTGGCCGCGATCTTGCCGGGACGTACCTCGGGGCGGTACATATGCAGACACCCCGCAGCGAGTCTCTTCGCATCCGCGGCGGTCAGCGACCCGGCAGCAGCCTCCTTGCCGTGGGCGGCCTCGACGGCGGTGCTCTGGGGCGCCTGGGCGGCGGTCGGGCCCAGGGGAACAGACGAGGTGGCCGCCTGGATCGGCGGCGCCGCGATGATCGCGCCGGCCACCAGGACGGCGCCGAGCGTGGCGTATCTTGCAGCGTGCATTGCGTGAGTCCTTTCCGGTGTCTCTGCCATTCGGGTGAATTGCATAGGACGTTCTCGGACCGGCCCGGCAGGCCGTTGCGCTGCCGGAACGGCATGGGCGCGGCTCCCCGCGCGGGTGAGGGCGGCCGCCGGGATCACGACTCTCGCGGTCGTCCGTCTTCCTCTCTCGTGTGATGACGAGGCGAAGGTAGGCAGGGGCGTGTTGAGGATTCGTTGAGGATTCGTTGGGGCCTCACTCAGGGCCGGGGGTCAGGCCTGGTGATGACACTGGTCGGCCCACCGACGAGATCTCCGATATGACGGGAAAGGGGCGCAGCCGGCCGCGATGGCCATGCGCACCATGATCCATCTCACTGCCAATGGCTGTCCCTGCGTTCCCCGACCCCGGAGCCCTGAACCGCGTTGATCTTGGTGGGCGGCCAGCGACGGACGATCCGGGTTCTCACAAACGGTGGAACCCTGGCGGGGTGGGATGGGTCGTGGGCGCCGCTGGCCGGGGGCTGGGACGGCCTCCTCCTCTTGCACCGGCTCGCCCTCGTCGGCGACATCGATACGGCAATCGTCTTTTATGGGCCTTTCGCCATGAACGAAAGCGGAATCCCTTGTGTGGTGGCCATGGTTAGTTTGTCGGTATGCGCGAAGTGATCAGCAGTGACGGCCGTACGATCGCGGTGGAGGAATGGGGCCTCCCGGACGGCAAAGCAGTCTTCTACCTGCACGGCAGTCCCATGGGGCGGTTGGCCCGCCATCCCGACGACTCCCTATTCACCGAACGGGGCATCCGGCTGATCACCTTCGACCGGCCCGGCTTCGGCGGCTCGACGCCCAGGCGCGGACGGCGCGTCGTGGACGGCGCCGAGGACGTCGCCGCCGTCGCCGACGCGCTCGACCTCGATCGTTTCCCCGTCTACGGCGTCTCGGGCGGCGGCCCGCACGCGCTGGCGTTCGCCGCCCTGCACCCCGAGCGCGTCACCCGCGTCGCCTCGCTGGCGGCGCTCGCGCCGCGCGACGCCGCCGGGCTGGACTGGACGGCCGGGATGATGGCGGGCAACGTCCGCAGTGCTGCCGTCGCCCTGCAGGACCGGGACGCGATGGCGGCGCACCTGGGCGGCGACTCCTCGGCGCCGCCGCAGCTTCCCCCGAGCGAGGCCGCCGTCCTCACCCGGCCCGAGATCGCCGCCATGCTCGCGGCCGCGTACGCTGAGGCGGTCCGCCCCGGCATCGACGGCTGGGTGGACGACGTCATGGCCCTGTTCGGCACCCCGTGGGGCTTCGATCCCGCGTCCATCTCCGTTCCGGTGCGGCTGTGGCACGGCGAGCTGGACACCGTCGTCCCGGTCGCCCACGCCCGCTGGCTCGGCGCCCGCATCCCCGGCGCGGACCTGATCGTCCGGCAGGACGCGGGTCACGCCGGCCACTTCGACGCGACCCCGGAGACCCTGGACTGGCTGCTCGGCCTGAACGAGACCGGAGCCGACCGGCCGTCCGCCGAGGCCGCCTGACGCCGCCCCGTCCCTGCCGGCGAACAATTGCGCCGCGAGATCCACGAAGATCTCAACGTGGTGGAGAACTGGCACTCGGCAAACAAGGACATCTTCTACGGCAAGGCCGGCGACCTGACCGGCGATGACCGCGAGACCGTCGAGGTGTCCGCGCTGGCGCTCCATCTGGTCCAGGCCTCGATCACCTACCTGAACACGAAGCCTCGCCCAGCAGCAGCCCTGCCGAATCTTGCGCCTCGTGCCCGGCGGCCGCAGCGACGGCCTTCAGGTGGGCGTCCTTGGCGCGGTAGCCGGCGGCGCGCTCGCGGGCCACGGCCGCGTGCTTCTTGGCGTCGCGGGCGGACCGGCCGCTTGCGTCAGCGACTCCATCGCTCTTCTCCCACGGCGCCTGCATCGCCATGCTCGAGAACCGCTCGTCCCTCGAGAGAGGGACGAGCGTCACACGCGCGAGGGACGGCAAAGATCGCTGGTCTGCGTGACGATTCGGGTCGCGCCCGCTGCCTAATCTGCCGGTCATGCAAGCAACGATCGAGCGTCCCCCGCTGGGCCACGTCGGGGCGCTTCTGAACGCGGGTGTGCCACAGCCCAGCCACAATGCCTGCCACCATCTCCTGTGGCAGGCCCACTCACGGAACGTGGGCGCCCGGCGTGCGACGCCGCAGGAGGCGCACATGGAGCTCGCCAGGGAAGCGGTCGCATTCCGGGGGGCGCCCCGATGACCGCCGCCGCCTTTCACCGCCTGCTGCATGCCGAATGGGCCAAGTTCTGCAGCAGAGGCCGGGCGATCGCCATGACGGCCGCGATCCTGACGACCATCGGGCTCGGCCTGCTTCCCGCGTTGGGCAAGTCGTCGTCCTGCGGCTTCGATTCCGTGGCGGTCGCGTGCCCCACCAACCCGGTCGGGCCGGACGGCCAGGAGGTGAGCGATCGGTTCTACTTCGCGCACCGATCCCTGGGTGCGAACGGCAGCATCACCGTCCGCATGACCTCCCTGACGGGCATCATCACCTACCCGCCCCCCGACCACGACGAGATCGTTCCTGGTCTGGTGCCGTGGGCGAAGGCCGGCATCATCGTCAAGGACGGCACCCGGCAGGGCTCCTCCTACGTGGCCCTCATGGTCACCGGCCACAACGGCGTCCGCATGCAGTACGACTACTCCCAGGACGTAGCCGGCCGCCCAGGTGGGGTCTCAGCGGAGTCACCGCGCTGGTTGCGTCTTACCCGCTCCGGCGACACCGTCACCGGCTACGAGTCGGCCGACGGCGCGAGGTGGACGAAGGTCGGCGCAGCGCACCTGCCCGGGCTGCCCGGCACGGTGCAAGCCGGGCTCTTCGCCGCCTCCCCGGGAGACCTGACGCTGCGGCGCGTCGCCCTCGGGGGCAGCACCACCGAGTATCGCTTCACCCAGGCCACCGCCGTCTTCGACAACGTCAGCCTCGACGGCGGCGTGTCCGCCGAAGCGTGGCAGCACGGCAGCATCGGGGAGATGGGCCACACTGACTGGGAGCGATATCACCAACCGCCCGGACTCGTCGAGTCGAATGGCACGCTCACCATCACCGGCTCTGGTGACATCGGCCCGATCGGCGCCGTGGGCAGCCACAACGTAGAGGACACTCTCGCCGGCCTGGCCATCAGCGTGATGCTGGTGATCGTGGTCGCGGCCCGGTTCGTCCCCCGTCGGCCAGGCCCGACCGGCGCGCCGTCACTCACCGGCCGGGCTCTGGCGGCCAAGGCGGCCGTCGTCGGCGCGATTGCCTTCCTCACCGGACTGGTCTGCGCAGGGGTCGCCGTGCCGGTCGGCACGAGAATGCTGCGCGCCAACGGCCAAAGCGTGCTTGCGGTGCCCGCGCTCACGGAGCTGCGGGTCATCCTCGGCACCGCCGCGCTGCTCGCCGTCGCCGCCGTCTTCGCGCTCGCCCTCGCCGTACTGCTGCGGCGCACCTGGGCCGCGGTCACCGTCGCGGCCTCAACCGTCGTTCTCCCGTACGTCCTGGCCGCCCTACCGCTGCTACCCGACCAGGCAGCCAAGTGGCTGCTACGCCTCACCCCGGCTGCCGGCTTCGCCGTCCAGCAGACCATCCACGAATACCCTCAGGTGATCGCCCACTACGCACCTTCGGAAGGGTACTTCCCCCTGACCTGGTGGGCCGGGCTCGCCGTGCTCTGCGGATACGCCGCAGGCGTACTCGCCTTGGCCCTGCTGCGCCGGCGGACCGTGGCATCTTAGCCACAGCCGTCGAGATAGCACTGAGAGGACAACTGCTCGTAGACGGCCCACACGACTTCGGGGAACGTCTCGTTGAAGCAGGCCCCGCGCCGCGACTGCAGACGCATCTGGGATGCTGCACATCCCTGATCCCGTGGGAACGCATTGGGAACGGCTGGCCTCAGAGCTTGATTGTACCCGTGGGCCTGCCAACAGGCCCGGTCTGGAACGCTGCCCGCGTCCGGCCGCAGCCATGAGACACATCCGCCGGCGAGGACCAGGTGCCCGCGTCGGCCCTGGAAATCAGCGCCGACACCAGGTCCCGGGCAGCCGGGCGGCATCGAGCGCGGGCGCTGGTACGGCCCACGAGATCTTTGCTCACGATGAGGTTGCTGTGGAGGGCAGGTCATCCGCCTGGTCCCGGTCGTTGTGTTCTGCTGCGGATTCCGGGGCTTCGGATCTGGGCCGGATGCGTGCGTTGCGGAGCAGGGTGGCGACGAGGACGGCCGCGCACGCCGTCAGGACGACGCTGACCACTGCGGCGACCCGCGTCTCTCGGGCAAAGGCGTCGAATGCTACGTTTCGCAGGGCTTCGGCGGTGCCCTTCGGGAGGGTCGTTGCGGTGTCGACGGCGCCGCCGAGGGTGCTCCGCGCTGCCTCCAGTTCCTTGGGTGTGAGGGCGTCGGGGGCCTTGGTCGCCAGTTCCGAACGGTAGATGGCGGTGCCGATGCTGCCCAGGATCGCGATGCCCAGCGCCCCGCCGAACTCGGCAGAGGTCTCGGCCATGGCGGAGGCCGTCCCGGCTCGCTCCGGTGGTGCGGCGGACAGGATCACGTCGGTGACCACGGCGGAGACTCCGCCGATGCCGATCGCGACGACCGTCATGGCGCTGACGAGGTAGATGACTCCCGAGTCGGCCTGAATCAGGGACAGCATGACGTAGCCGGCAGCCGCCACGAGCAGTCCCGCGGCCATCACGTTGGGTTTGCCGATGTGGGGTGCGATCGCGGTGGCCAGGGCGATGCCCACGGGCATCACGAGGAAGGTTGGCAGCGACCATAGGGCTGACTCGAACGGGCTCATGCCCAGAACGAGCTGCATGAACTGCCAGTTGAACAGGGAGAAGCCGACCAGCGCGAACGTCGCCAGCGCGTCGATCAGCAGGGGCAGGTTGAACCGGCGGGTACGGAACAGCGCGATGTCGATCATCGGGTTCGCGGCCACGCGCTGGCGGCGGATGAATGCCGCCCCCACGGCGAGTCCGGCGACGCAGTACGCCAGGGAAATCCACCCGAAGCCGTGCTCCGCCATCCGTTTGACGCCGTAGATGACGCCGAGCACGGCCACGAGGGACAGGCCGGCGCCGAGCAGGTCGAAACGGCCCGGCTTGGGGTCGCGGTATTCGGGGAGCAGCAGCGGGCCGAGGACCAGCAGCAGGATCATCACGGGCACGTTGATCAGGAAGACCGATCCCCACCAGAAGTGCTCCAGCAGCAGACCGCCGATGATGGGGCCGAGTACGGCGCCGCCCGCGAAGCCCGCCGTCCACACGCCGACCGCTGTTGCCCGCTGTTTGGCGTCGTGGAACATGTTCCGGATCAGGGCAAGGGTGGACGGCGCCAGCGAGGCTCCGGCGATGCCCAGAAGCACGCGGGCCGCGATGAGTGTCCCGGAGCTGGTCGAGTAGGCCGCCAGAACCGAGGCGGCGCCGAAGGCTGCGGCGCCTACGAGCAGCACCCGCCGCCGTCCGATCCGGTCACCGAGTGTGCCCATCGTGATGAGCAGGCCGGCGAGGAGGAAGCCATAGGCGTCCATGATCCACAGCAGTTCGGAGCTGCTCGGCTTGAGGTCGGCCGTCAGGGACGGGAGCGCAACAAACATGACGGACATATCCATGGACGCCAGTACGCAGGGCAGTACCAGGACAGCGAGCCCGACCCACTCCCTGGCTCCGGCTCTTCTGTCTTCTTCAGTCATTTCCTTTGTTCCCAAGTCGCGTCGATCGAGTCGGAGCCAATCGCCCCGATGTGTACTTTGTACGCGGTCTAGCGTACAGAATACGCATACACGCTAACACGACACAACAGCGTTTTGACCTGCTGCTCTTCTCTCTCTATGCACTCGCACCTCCATTGAGGTAGAGTTTCGTCACAACGTAGCGCTGTGACGAAAAGGAGTGCAGTGGTGTCGGTGCAGCTGGCTTGCGGGGCGTGCGGAAAGTCGCTCGAGCCCAGGGATCGGGGCCGGCCGAGGCGCTACTGTTCCCGGGCATGCCAGGCGAGGGCGTATCGGGCGCGTAGAGCGGAAACGCCGGCCGATGCCCCGGAAGGCAATGACAGCGCGCCGCATCTCACCGTTGAGCGCATCGTGCGAGCTGGGATCGCCATCGCGGACGCGGAGGGGCTCGACGCGCTGTCGATGCGCCGGGTCGCCGTGGACCTCGGCGCGAGCACCATGTCCTTGTACCGGCATGTGGCATCCAAGGACGACCTGGTGACTCTGATGGTGGAGGCCGCGATGGCCGACGTGCCCCTGCCCGACTCGGCGCCGCGGGACTGGCGTCACGGCCTCGAGCGCGCCGCGTACCGTGATTGGGACCTGTACCACCGCCATCCGTGGATCCTGCCGAGGGTCATGGTGACAACCCGCGCGTACTTCAGCCCGGCTCTCGCGGCAGACAGTGAAAGCGCCTTCTCCGCATTCGACGGGCTCGACCTCGAACCTGCCGATGCTTTCCGGTACATGTTCATGTTCGCCTCCTACGTGCAAGGCGTGGCGCTGACCTACGTCAGCGATGTGGAGGCGGAGCGGCAATCGGAAGTCGCCATGAAACAGGGGACGAAAGCCTCGGGCCACGCACAGAATCCGCTTTTCGAACCCGGGGCGTATCCCCGACTCGCCCCCGCGATGCGCGCAGGCGCCGCCCCCTGGGACCTCGACGCCTTGTTCGCCTCAGGTCTTGCCGGTGTCCTGGACGGCATCGCAGCCGATCTTGCGAGACGAGGCATCGATGCCTGAGCTTGGGGTCCAGCCAAGGTGAGCCCAAAAGCCGCAATACATGATCGTTAAGCGGCTTCCGGGCTGATCAGAGGCCCACCGAGGACTCGTCGGAGCCGCTGGGGCGCGGGTATCGGGTGGAGTTGGACGTCAGGGATGACCTCAGTGAGACCGGTAGGCCCAGCATCACTGGGCCTACTGAGCCACAGTCCTACACGTTGTCAGACTGGCCGACCAGCGTGATCCCGGTTTCCACGAGGTAGCAGTCGCACGAGCCGCATCCGGGGGTCATACATCCTCCCTGAGGTAAGCGATATATCGACCATAGGACGGACACAGCCACAGCTCTTCAACCCGTACAGCTAGAGTGCCGTTTGCGTACCATGCGCCGCGCAGTACGCACAGTCCGCGGAACTCCATCACCTGCGGTGTTACCGCAGATCAGCAGTCACGACAGACGAGATGATCAAGCACCGCGGAATCCCGCAATATTCCGCGGAATCCATGGCCCACCAGGATCATCACTCCTCAGGTACTCGGTCATCGACGAGGAGCTCGACGCGATCGCCTCTCAGCACCCTACGATGCTTACGCGGACCCGGCGTGATCTCGAATACGGGCACTCCCTCGGGCGTATCACGAGGTCAACGAGGCGATACAGTCCATGCCTGACCTTGATAGTGCGCGCGAAAGCGCGACAGGGCCGGCGGTCGCCATGCGCCAGATTGCGGACACTGCCGCCCTGGCTCGCGCCAGGGCGGCGGCTCGGATACGGGATGCCGAAGGACTGCCCCTGGCAGGGCTCGCGGCGAAGCTTGGGATGTCGAAGGCCCGGGCCGACCAGCTCCTCAAGGCCGCCTGAAGTGGATGACGCCCGACAGAATGTGCGGCTCTCTGCGGCATTGCGCGGACGCCACCTACACGCGAACCAAGGTTGACTTGGCGCTTTCCAGGGAGGTAGCGCGGATTGCGCGGCATCTGCGCGGTCCTCTACATCAGCCGCCGCCTTGAGGCAGTCGAGCCTCCATCAGGCTCCAAGTAATTCAGGGGTCCGGGTCGGCGTCTTCTCATCCCTTTCCGTAGTCGATTATCCGCCACCGTTCCGAAGGGGCGTTTCTGCCGACCAGGACGTCGTAACGGCGTTCCCCGTCCGATTCTGGTCCCGATTCCTCCATGTCGACCGTGTATCGGGTGGGGACGGCGACCGCCTGCCGGGCGTAGGCGGAACTGTCGGCATGGGGCTCGCCCACCCAGGTCAGGTCGAGACGGCGGTAGTAGCAGCCGATGCCGTTGCCGCCGTGCCTCTCCAGGAAGGACGGCGCCGCCAGCATGCGCAGGGTGTCGTCGTCCCTGGCCGCCACGGCGTTGAGGTAAGCCACGACAACCTGTTTGGGACCGGCGTCCGCGGGCGGAACGGCGACAGCGGACCGCTTTTCGGGAAAACGCTTGCACCACCCGACTCGTAGCGTAGGCAGCACTTCAAAGGTGATCGCGACAGCCGCAACTGCCAGAACGACAGCGGCCAGTATCCAGATGATGCGCGTCGTCCTGGCAGTCACAGTTTAATCCTGTCAGCGGTTAATACGAACAGCGTAGACTTTACCGTTCGGATAGTAGTTCCGCCACCAAACGCGACCTTGCTCGAATGAGCGATAGGCGTGCTCTCCGCTGTGCTGGGCGTAGAAGACGCGGCCCTTCGAGTCGACGTTGCTCACGATCGAAAGGTGTCCCCAGGGCGAGTTCGCATTGCCGGTTCCCCAGAGCAGGATGTCTCCCTGCCTGAGGTCCTTCCATGAAGGCACCCATGACGCGCGCTTCTTGTTAACCATCCAGTAGCGGTACCAGTTGTTCACCGCCCCCCACGAATAAGAGGTCCGGAGGTTTATGGCGGCCAGTCCTGCATACTGCCACCAGTAATTGTTGTTTCCTCGCGTGAGGAGAGATGGGAACGGGTGGAAGTCCTTCGGCGCACCCCCGCCCTGGTTGATTGCCCGGGAAACGAAGTTGGTGCAATCATTTTCCGGGAAGCGTTCCACCTTGCTATAGGCATTCGCGACAGCCCAGAGCTTGATACCCCTGTGGTTGATGCCAGCCAGATTGGCCCTGGCCGGCTCCTGGACCTCCGAGGGACTGGGAGCGCCGGCGCTATAGTCGGAGAACCCGGCCTCGTCGACAGCCAGGGGCGACGCCTCGGCCGGGGGGTCAACCGGCGGGCTGCCGGCAGGCTCGGCGGTGAGTTCACCCACGGGCGCATCCGGGTCGGAAGCGTCCGCGTTCATAGACTGGATGAGCTGCAGTTTGCTCCCGTTGGGGCGGAAGAGATAGTCGCGTCGCTCGACGGTTGAGTCAGTTGTGGTCTGGACAGGAGTGTCCCCGGTCGCATCGGCGAAGACTGCTTCGACCGTCAACGTGCCGTGCACTGTCACGGCGCCAGTGCCATCTGCCGTGACCAGCGTGTCGGCGAGCGTCACCGTTGAGCCCTGCTGACTGTACTTCCTGGTTGCTGCCTGCTTCGCCCACCTGCTCAGGCCGGGCCCACTTGTGTACGCGAGCGCCCGCAGCAGCGTGGCCTGGGACTTGGTGGTCAACGCCTGGTCGACTGTGGCGCTCTTGGCCTCGGCAAGCTCGTTGTCCGTCTGGGCGAGCTGCCTGACGGCGTCCAGATACTGCTGGGCGCCACCCGAGACGGCCTGAGGTTTGGCCGTGCTACTCATTACCCACGGCCCCGCGCCCCGGGAGTTGACGGCCCGGACCTGGAATCGATAGCCAGCGCCGTTCGTCAGGCCGGTGATGACGGCTTCGGTCCCAGTGACGGCGACCTGCTTGACGACCTTGTTGCCGGTGTCAAGTGCCTGGACATCGTAGCTATCGACACCGCCGACCGTACCTGGATCGCTGGGCGCCAGCCAGGTCACCAACGCTCCGGCGTCTCCCGACCTGACCTTCGGCGTGGAGACCGCACCGGGAGCGCCCGGAGGGAGGTATTCGATGACGAGGGAGGTCGGAGTGACCGTTCCAGCATCGCCAAATGAGATCACCGGGACCTGGTCGCCGGAGCCGCGGATCACGACTCCGAAATTGGTGCTCGGCTGTTCGAGCCAGGCGGTGACCAGGGTGGTCAGGTCGATGGTGGGCTGCGACGCCGAGGCAGAGGCGCTGGATTCCGGGTTCAGCGCCTGGCTGAGGCTCGCTCCCGTGGCGTCGTCGCCGACGGCAGCGCTGGGGGCGTACGCCACAACAGCAGCGCTCGTGGAGCAGGTTCCCCCTGTGCAGGAGGCGGTTCCGAGGTTCAGTACCGCCCGAGTGACCCTGGCCCCCTCAGGAACCGAGCCGAGGTCAGGTCTGATCAGGGAGAGCCTTTCCTCCGAGCCGCTGCCGCCTGCCTCGACCGCCGGGCTGACCGTCAGCGGGCAGGAGCTGCCCGAGCAGGCGTCGGGCGCCGTCCGGGCCGATTTCACTACGATGGACGACCTATCCACAGTGATCGTGGCCGAGCCTGCGGGCGGTGTTGGTGGGCTCGTGGGGACGGTGAAGGCGTTGGCCGGGCTCTTGTCAGTGCACGCGTCTTGGACACACGCCTGGAGCCGCCAGGTGTAGGACTTGCCGTTCTGGACCAGGCCGTCGGGCAGCCGCAGGGTGATACGTTGACCTCCCTGAACAGTGCCCTCGCCTACGGGGCTCGGTCCGACCGGAGCGCCGGCGCTGTCGTAGAGGTAGAACTTGCCAGTGACCGCTCCCCTCGACGGCCGCGACAGCAGGCCGTACAGGATCGGGTTGGTTGGGGACGTCAAATCGGCGCCCATAGATCCCGGCGGGAACGGCGCGTCATTGCTGATCCTGTAGGCGGGGGTCTGACTGCACACGCCCTGAGCCACGCAGGCCTTCACGACGAACCTGAAGCTGTGTGGATTGCCCAGCGTCACACTCTGCCGTACAGCCTGACCGCTGGATCCAGTGACTGGAGCGGGTGCGGGGAGCTCGCCGGTGGTCTCGCTGATCGCCATCGAGTACTCGATGGCGCTTCCGTCGGTGCTGCTGGATGAATAGGTGAGGCCGACCTGACCGCTGCGCACGATCGCGTCGGTATCGTCCATGGAGTCGACCAAGTCGCTGGTGACAGCGGGGATCTCGGGCGGAAGTCCGTACGTGACGGTCAGCTTGGGTATCCCCGCGCCGCCCCATTCGGACGAATCGAAAACACGACTGTAATCAGGACTGGCAGCTGACTCGTTCGCCCCGCGTAGCAGAATTCCGTAATTCGGCGCACCATCCGCCCAGGCTTGCGCGATGCCGGAAACCGGCCACGTCATAGTCTGGACATCGCCACATGCGGCGGCATCTCTCGCGGCCGCCTCTCC
Organism: Nonomuraea sp. NPDC005983; assembly: GCF_040614375.1. NCBI lineage: Bacteria > Bacillati > Actinomycetota > Actinomycetes > Streptosporangiales > Streptosporangiaceae > Nonomuraea > Nonomuraea sp. NPDC005983. Next base: position 18,864 of record NZ_JBEXUP010000065.1, on the reverse strand, counting down.
GGAGGCGGTGGTGGCTGGTTGATTTGCCCACGTCAGGCTGAATTCGTTCCATTCAGCGACAATTCGCTGCGCCTTTATAGCGGAGTTCTTATCTCCGCAGCCAGTGAAATTGTGCTGTCGGAGTTCGAGCGCTGCATCCTTGATCCATCGACCAGCCAGGGCAGACGAGTCGAACTTCAGGAACGATCGATCGACAACGTTTGTGCCTTGGAAAGGATCCTCATAGGCCCCGGCCCAAAGCTGGAGATCGCTCGACTGGGAGTCCCCATAGACGGCTGAGTTTTCGACCCACGTGTCGGCCTGGAGGCCGAGACTGACGGTGGGATCGATGGTTACAGGGTATTTGGTAGCCGAGTCGCTTAGAAATACCTGATCCGGCTTGATGACGAGGACGGCATTATTGTTGCCCTTCTCGACATCCACCTTCACGGCCGTACGGCGCGCTCCGCGTTCGGGACCGGCATCCCACATCATCGGTCGCTGACCAGGACCGACCTTTCGCCCCTTACCATCGGTGAGCTGGAGAGTCCCGTCCGAGGTTGCACTTAGATCGAGGCCTTTGGCGGCGAGCGGCAGGCGAAGGTTGAATGAACCCTTCGGCTTCTCCCTGAGAACGACGTCAAACCGAAAACCGGTCGTAAGCGCTATTACCACCAGATCGGCACCAGGTCCGGCCGCGTCGGTGTAGGTCGCCGTCTGCCCCTCGACCACAGGCTTCGGGAGGGGTGTTGGCCAGGCGAGCGCGAGCTGCCCGCTCTTGTCTCCCTTTGTTAATACGGCGAACGGATGAGCCGCGCCACCTGCCGAGAACTGGACCGCGACTGCCGCAGAAGACGTCCTCTGTTTCAGAACGCCATTCTGCTCGACGAGCGTATTGTCGATCCAGGCCCATTCACCGTCAGCCTGCTTCACACGAGCAGCGCCAGCGTATATATCGGATGCGAGATGGCCGTCCGGATAGGCCCATGTCCGCCCGGATGCGGTGGCCGCGGCCGCTACCTCTACTGGCTTGCCCTGCTTCTTTGCTTCGGCGATTGCCGCCCGCAACGCCTCGTCCGGGTCATCGGGGCGGGGGAACGTTCGACTTGTCGATGCCGATGTTGTCGTCGGAACTGGAGTGGGGTCGGCTTGTGCCGTGGATCCCGGAACGATCACCAGGGTTGCGGCAATCATGCTGTTAAGTGACAGCGCGATCATGGCTCGCCGCAGGATCTTTGCGCCAAATAACGGACGGGGAGAGGCTTCCACTTACACTCCGATCGTAACAGGAGGTAATACGCCAAGAAGGAGAAGACCTTACAAGATCCATCCCGTCAAGATCGACGCAGCGTAGTCGCCGCGCCACTATCACACCCTCACCTCGTCCACCGACAACCGGCCCTATCTGCATAGATCACAGAGACGAGGAAAGCGTTCTCCGCTACATATCGTCCGATTTCTAGACTTCTATCGATATAAAGCCGTTATAAGGAAACTTCACCTTTCAGATCGATGGCACGGTCCAGACCACGCGGCAAACCGGTGTCTTGCCTGGTCTGCCACGGTTGCTGGCGTCCAGTCGCGAGGTAGCCATGTGCTGGCTCGTTTGATGCCGGTCGCCCGTCCTCCGTGCGGAGCGTGCCAGAGGAGGCCGGCTACGCCGTTGGTGCCTTCCGAGAGCTCCGTCCGTACAGTTCAAGTGGCGTATGCGCACTCGTGGAGGACCCTTCCGAGACGGGCGCGTCGACGGATGTTCGGGTTGGCAACTCGCTCTGATTGGACGACACAGAGCGCTGTGAAGCCGCATGACCCAGGGCTTGCTGGGCGCGGTGCCGGCTTTCGTTCGTTTTCAGTGCGGCCAAGTCAAACGGCAGTGGCTGATATGAATACCGATGCGGGGCAACGGACCCGTTGGCCTGGCAAATACAGACAGCCGCTCCCTATGACTCGGATACGGCTGTCTGAGTAGGCGTTTTCGATCGACTCAGGGTTGTCGCAGTATTTTGAGGCATGCACGAACCCCGACTGGAGAGCGGAAGGCAGTTGGGATCTCAGCGAAACAGTTCGGACGAAGCGCCGTCGTTGCCGGGTAGAGGCGCGTCAGGACACCACTACGCGACACTCGCGGCAAGGGCTGGCAACTCTTCCAGCCTCCGCGATGTCTCCTCATCGTCGGGGGTCATCACCATCAGCCGGTGGCCCGTCTCCGTGACGTCGGTGGAAACAAAGTTCAACTGGAGAAGCCCCACAAGCGGACTCTCGAGGCGTTTCACCTCGTAGTGCTGGAGAAGCACATCGTGGCGGCTCCACAATTGCGCGAATTCGTCCGACTGCTCCAGCAACCGCCCGACCACGCTCGAGGCATCCGCTCCTGCCGTACCGGCACTCGCCGCGGCACGCATCCTCGCCACCATCCTGGTCGCGACGATGTCGTCATCGACGTACCGGCTGCGCCAGTCCGGGTCCGTGAAGAATTGCATGGCGCAGTTCCGTTCACCGGGCGGGATCTGATCCATGTCGGTGAAGAGGTGCCGGTAGGCGCGGTTGTACGCCACCACATCGAACAGGGGCGTTTGCAGACACGCGGGATAGGGATCCAGCTTGTCCAGCACCGGCTGAAAGGCGGTCAGCAGAGCCGGGTCGCATACGACCGGATCGGTGGGCGGTGTCCGCACGCCGGCAAGCCTCCGCAAGTGTTGCGTTTCTGCCTCATCCAGATGCAACGCCCGGCCGACCGCTCTGAGCACTTGCATGCTGACATTTATCGGCCGACCCTGTTCGAGCCAGGTGTACCACGTAACCCCCACCCCTGCGAGCACCGCGACCTCCTCACGCCGTAGGCCCGGCGTGCGACGTCGTCCGGTAGCCGGAAGCCCGACCATCTCGGGACTCAACCGCTCGCGTCGGGTGCGGAGGAAGTCGCCGAGTTCACGCCGGGCGATCGGGGAGATCGTGTCGGTCATGACTCCATACTGCTGCACCCACGGCTCCCCAGCCAGGTTCGGCCACTACCCCCATAAACAGGCTTCTGGTACCCGGATCCGCGAGCACGCAGGATCGACACGTGACCACAGCATCCACCCCGCGCACCGATTCGCCCCCAATTATCCCGTCCCCACCACAAACGCTCGGGCTTCCCGGACTCCTCGCCACCCTCTCCGCTCTGCTCCTCTCGGTGGTCAGCTTCGCCGCCGCGGGCATAGCCGTCCCCGACATCGGCGCGTCACTGCACGCCTCCCCTGCCGAGCAATCGCTCGTGGTCTCGGTGTACTCACTCGGCTTCGCGGTGCCGATGGTGCTCGGCGGCCGCCTCGGCGACCTCTACGGACGGCGGCGCCTGTTCCTCCTCGGCATGGCTGGCTTCACCCTCTTCTCCCTGATGGCGGCCCTCTCCCCCACCATCATCATCCTGATCGCCGCGCGCGCCCTCACCGGCATCTCCGCGGCGGCGATGGTTCCCCAGGTGCTCGCAACGATCACCGCGTCGACGCAGGGGCGCGAACGCGCCAGAGCGGTCGCGTTGTTCGGAGCCACCGCGGGCGGCGCAACAGCGATCGGGCAGGTCCTCGGCGGAGTGCTGCTCGCCGTCCCACTCCTCGGCGCCGGCTGGCGCATGGTGTTCGCAGTGAGTGTCATCATGGGCGTCGTCGCGTTTCTCGCCGCCCTGCGCTGGGTGCCCACAACCAACTCCCCCGGCCGCCGCTCACTTGACCTGATCGGCACTGTGCTTCTGGGCTCCGCCCTCCTCTCGTTGCTGGTCCCGCTGTCTCAGGGCGCCGCGCTCGGCTGGCCCGCATGGTGCTGGGCACTGCTTGTCGCCGTCCCCGTCCTGTTCGCCGTGTTCTGGAGATGGCAACTCCGACTGCACCGCGGCGACCGCGTCCCACTGGTTCCGCCGCCCCTCCTCCGCCTGGGTTCCTACCGCGTCGGACTCGTGATGGCACTCATGCTCCAGTCAGCTTTCGGCGCATTCACCTTCCTCTACGCCCTCACCACACAGACCGGGCTGGGATGGACCCCGATGCACGCCGCTGTCGTGCTGCTCCCATTCGCCCTCTGTTTCTTCGTCGTCTCCGTCTGGTCCGGAAAACTCGCACCGCGCTTCGGATTCCGCCGGCTGCTGATCATCGGCGGAGTCATCCAGGCAGCACTGCTTGCGATTACCGCGACATCGGTGTCCCTACAAGGCACCAACCCGAACTCCTGGACTCTCGCCGCATTGCTGATCGGCGTCGGCATCGGGCAAGCGCTCATGTTCGGGCCCCTCGTGGGCGCGATGATCGCCGACGTCCCCCCGGCTTCCGCCGGGGCCGCATCAGGAGCGCTCCAGACGACACAACAAGCCGCAATGGGCCTCGGCGTCGCCGTGGCCGGCGGGCTACTCGCCGCGGTTACCGTCGGGTCAGTCGCACCTGTCGGCGTCACGTACACAACCGCGCTCGCCGTGTGCATGACCGTGCAGGCCGCCTTCGCCGTCGTCTTCGCGCTCTGCGCCCTCGCCCTCCCCCGCCGCTGATCCCACAGCTCCCTGAGAGGGCATCTGGTGGCCGTCTGTCATGGTCTGGCTGCACCGGCCGGGTCCGCTGACCCGGCCGGTTCGTTCAAGCGGGCACGGTCAGCCTTTGGTCTGCACCGTGGCTGACAATTCGATCGGGAGCGTCGTGCCGTCGGCGGCCAGCGGGCGGACGGTGAAGGTGTAGCTCGTGCGGCCACGGAGCCCAGTGACCCGAGCCGTCGTCCCCGTCACCCGCATGACCTCGGTGTCGCCGTTGAAGACCGCGTAACCGGTGGCGGTCGGCACGGACGGCCAGGTCAGGGTCACCGACTTGGCGTTGAGGTTGCCGACGCCGAGTTCGGCGCCGTTCCAGGTGTTGGGCGTCTCGACCACGAACGCGTCGATGATGACGAACTTGTCCACACCGTTGACGACCTTGATGGTGTGATCGCCCATTGGCAGCCCAGTGAGCTGGAACACCCGCTGGGCGGCCAGCCGTACCGGGGAGTTGCAGTCGACCGTGGCCTTGAGCTCGCCGTCGACGTAGATGTCGATGGTGCCCATGTCGGAGTAGCGCTCGGACAGCAGGCTGATGCCGGTGCCGGTGAAGGTGAACTCGACGGCCTGCCCGGCGTGCCAGCCGGCGTGGACGTCGTCGTTGTAGTCGCCCACCCCTCGGTCGCGGCTGTAGGTGAAGTCGTTGTCGGGGTAGGCGATGCGCTCGTCGGTGTCGTTGACGTAGGTGAGCACCACCCTCGGGTCGGTGACGGTGATCTTGTGCTCGCCGGAGAATCCGTCGTAGATCGCGGTGATCGTGGCGGTGCCCCAGGTGCGGGCGGTGACGAGACCATCCGCGTCCACGGTGGCGATCGACGGGTCGGAGCTCTTGAAGATGACGCCCTTGGTCACCGGGGTGCGGGTGCCGTCCGCGCCGACCGTCGCGACGGACAGCTGGCCGGGCTCGCCGACCTTGAGCGCGCCGGCGCCCGTGACGTCGAGTGCCTTGATCGCGGCGGTGGAGGCGGTGAGGGTGAACTTGTCGAGCTTCAGCCCGCTGCCCTCGCTCACGATCCGGAGGGTGTGCAGGCCGGCGGGGATCTTGACCCAGGTGGTCACGTTCGCGTCGTCGGACTTGGGGACGAAGACCGTGTTGCGGTCACCGTCCACCTCGAACCTGAACGTGGTGTCCTCGGCGGCCGAGCCCTTGAAGGTCACCTTGTACATGCCGGTGTTCGGGACGAACACGTTCTCGTAGCGCAGGTAGTCGTTCGGGTCGATGCCGCCGACGATGCCATCCTTGGTGACGACGCCGGTGTCGGGGCCCTTCCAGTTCCACTCCTGGTCGGTGTTCCACTGCATGGTCCAGTGCTCGGCCTGGAGGGTCTGCTCGGACGTGCCCTGCAGGTCGAGCCGCATCCAGTTCCACACGATGCTGGTGCTCGCCTCGATCCAGACGACCTTGACCGAGTGCTTGCCTGCGGTCAGCGGGAGGACGAAGTCCTCGGTCCGCGGGCTGAGCATGCCGCTGGTGGGGCGCAGGCTAAGCAGTCCCGTGGCGTCGGTGCCGTCGACCTCGACGCGGAACTTCAGCGGCTTGTCGTTGACGGTCGAGTAGCGAAGCTGCAGCAGGTATTTGCCGTCGGCGGGGACGCTGACGCCGTCGAAGCGCGACCAGTCGCCGGTGTCGATGTAGGCGACACCGGGGGTGCCGTCGTCGCTGTCGGTGAGGTCGGTGTTCTGGGTGCCCTGCTGCTCAGTCGCCGACTCGGCCTGGAGGGTGATCGACTCGGGCCGTTCCAGGGTGAACCGCATCCAGTTGAGGAAGAACCAGCGCCCGTCAGGCCGGGTGAGCTTGATCGTGTGACGGCCCTCGGTGAGCGGGATCTGCCGTTCGAAGGTCCTGTAGGTGTTATAGCCGCCGGAGTCCGGCACCTTGATGGTGGTGACTTCCTCGCCGTCAACCTCGAACTTCAGGTGGTTGGCCTCCTCGGAGGAGGCCCGGAATTCGACCCGGTAGGTGCCGGTGGCGGGCACGTCGACGTTGTCGTACTCGGCGGACTCGCCGGCCGCGTCCATGTAGAGCGCGCCGAGGCCGCCCTCGGGCGGGGTCTCGACGCCGTAGGCGCCGCTGGCCGCGGTGTAGTCCTCGTTCTGGATGGTGAACTGTGTCAGCGGGGTCGTCGGCTGCCCGGCCTGTGCGGCTCCCGCCGCGACCTGGACGGTGCCGATCGGGTAGACCTTGTCCTTGCCGCCCGGCATTGCCAGCTCGACGCGCGGCTTGCCGTCCTCGCCGAGCATGGCGACGGCCACGTCGTAGGAGCCCGCGGGCAGGTCAGCCGGGAGGGTGAAGGCTGAGTTGATCTGGCGGACGTCGCCCTTGAAGAGCTTGGTCTGGTCGAGGGTGGCGTCGGTGCCGCGCCACACGACGTTGCCGGTGGACTTGTCGGTGAAGCGCACCTCGACCGGGTAGCGCCGGGGGCTGAAGCCGACCGCGTTGTTGGTCCAGGTGTGCGAGATACGGAACTCGCCACCGGGCTTAACCTCGGTGTCGAAGGTCGCGGTGGGCATGAGGAAGCGGTAGCCGGTGTAACGCGCCAGCGTCTCGAACCACTCGCCGTAGGCGTCCTTCATCGGCTGCCAGTTCTCGAAGCCGGTGTTGTTGATGCCCTGCAGGTTGGAGTGGTACCCCTCCAGCGAGTTCTTCACGAACAGCCGGGGGTTGTTCAGCATGATCGTGGGGTTGTCCCAGTTGGAACCCTCGGACACCTGGATCATGTCGCGGCGGAGTCTGCGGTTGACGTACGGGGCCTGCGCGGTGTCGCCGTAGTTGTGCCAGACGAAGCCGGCGTTGACCGTGTCGGACCGGATGCCCCAGTTCTTGAACGTGGCCGCCTTGTCGTAGCCGTACACGCTGAACCGCTTGGCCTGGGTGTCCGCGTCGGGATCGTTCTTGTTCACCTCCGCACCGGCGTTCTGCATCATGACCATCGACTTGTCGAACGCGTCGTCGTAGATCTTGAGGATCGCCTGGAGCGTCGAGACGCGGGTGGCGTTGTCCGGCCACGGGAAGTTCATCGCGTCGTTCCAGCCCGACCACTCGCCGAACAGGGAGAAGGCGCGCAGGTCCACCCACGCCACGCCCGGGTTGGCGTCGTAGCGGTCAGCGAAGGCGTCCACGGCGCGCTTGAGCCGGTCCAGGTAGATCGGGTTGTAGTAGATCGGCTGCTTGGAGAAGTAGTTGTTGTACGGCGCCATCCGGAAGGGCACCCCGGCCTTATCGAACAGCCAGGCCGGCGGGTACTCGTACGGGAAGACGCCCGGGTCGTTCTTGTAGTCGGGCGCCTCCGACATGAGCAGCTGGAACTCGACCGTCTTGCCCTGCTCGTTGACGCGCTTCATGAACGCGTCGAGGCGGTCCCAGACGAAGACGCCGTCGTCGGGCTCGAAGTCGGCCCAGGCGATCTGGAGCCGCACCACGTCGGCGTCGGCGGGGATCTTCCTGGTGCCTTCGATGAAGTCGGTGATGCCCGGGTCGTTGGTGAAGGTGTAGCCGGGCGTGCCCGGCGTCCTGTGCGTGTTCACGTCGAACGCGGTCCCGGTGTACGGGTTGCCGTGCAGGATCTCGTGGGTGTCGGAGAATGACACCGTCGTACGGCCGGCAGTCGGTTCAGCGGCGGAGGCGACGTGCGCGGGCAGCACCAGTAAGGCGGCGGTTGTCGCGGCGGCGCCGAGGACATGGCGGATCATCAGATCTCCAGGGGGATGGGGGCGGCGTCGAGCAGGGAGCGGTAGGCGGCCTCGACGAGGGCGACGGTGCGGTGGCCCGCCCTGGCGTCGGGCTGGCGGGCCTCGCCGTCGCGGACGGCGTCGAGGAAGGCGCGGATGAGCAGGTCGTCGAGCGGCGCGCCGTACCCGTGCGCCAGCGGGCCGCTGTTCCAGCCGGTGAGGACCCCGGAGAAGGGCGCGATGTCGACCACGCCCTCAGTGCCGATCACGGTGAGGGTGACCAGGTCGCCGGTGTTGGGACGGCCGGGCGGGCGCGACCAGGAGCAGTCGATGGAGGCGATGACCCCGTCGCGGTAGCGCAGGGAGACCAGCCCGGCGGTCTCGACGGCCGTGCCCGGGTTGGGGATGGAGTTGGCGATCGCGTAGACCTCGATCGGGTCGTCGTCCAGCAGGTCGGCGAGCAGGTCGGCGACGTGCACGACGTGGTCGGTCAGGGCACCGCCGCCGCTGCTTTCCGGATCGGTGAACCAGTCCCGGTTGGTGGGGACGCCGCCGCAGTTGGTGGCCGCGATCGACACGATCTGGCCGAGGTCGCCCCGCCGTACCGCGGCCCGGAGGTCGGCGTAGGCCGGCGCGAAGCGGACCGGGAAGGCGGTCATGAGGACGGTGCCCGCGGTGCGGGCGGCCTCCAGCATCGCGGTGGTGTCGGCGAGCGAGGTGGCGAGCGGCTTCTCGCAGAGCACGTGCACGCCCTCGGCGGCGGCACGCAGCGCGAACTCCCGGTGACGCGCGTTCTCGGCGCAGATCACCACGCCGTCGGGCCGCCAGGCCCACAGCTCGTCCTCGGTCTCGAAGGCGGTGACGCCGTCCGGGACGCCGTCGTAGCCGTCGGCGTAGGCGCCGATCTCCACGTCGCCGCAGCGCAGGAGCGCGGCGGCGTACTCGGCGGCGTGCAGGTGGGCGAAGGAGAGCAGGGCGATCTTCATGCGGCTTCCAGGGGCTTGAGGTCGACCGGCCGGCCTTCGGCGGCCGAGCGGGCGACGGCGTCGGCGATGCGCATGGCGGCGAGGCCGTCCAGCGCCGTGACGCGCGGCGGGACACCGGTGGCGACCGAGCGGACGAAGTCCTCGATCTCGGCCCGGTAGGGGCTGGTCAGCGGGGAGAAGTCGGGCAGGATGTCGGGCGCGGGTACGGCGTTGCCCTGGTAGCGGTAGGGGCGGCGCTCGTCGGAGTCTGCGTGCAGCAGCCCGCGCGAACCGGCCACCTCGAACAGCGTCCTGAACTCGATCGGCGCGGTGGTCCAGGTCGCCGTCAGCACGGAGATCGAGCCGTTCGCGTGCGTGAGAAAGGCCTGGGTGCTCTGGCTGCCGCCGACCACGTGGGTGCGGGCGAAGACGCGCTCGACCTCTCCCCCGATCCAGCGCGCCATGTCGATGTCGTGGATCATGAGGTCGAGCAGCACCCCGCCGGAGAGCGCCTCGTCGAGGAACCAGCCGCCGCCCGGGCTCCGACCCTGGCGGGTGTGCCGCTGTACGGCGACGCTTCCGATGTCGCCGCGGGTGACGGACTGGTGCAGTTCGGCGTACTCGGCGAAGTAGCGCACGACGTGCGCGGGGAAGAGCGGGACCCCGGCGTCGGCGAAGCGGGCGACCAGGTCCTCCGCCTCGGCGAGCGTGCGGGTCAGCGGCTTCTCGCAGATCGTCGGCAGGCCGTGACCGAGCGCGGCGAGCGCCAGTTCGTAGTGGGTGTGCGTCGGCGTGCAGATGTCGACGACGTCCGCCGCCTCGAACAGGGCGTCCAGGCTGGGGACGACCCGGCCGCCCCCGTGGCGCTGGGTCAGGGCCCCGGCGTCGTCGGCGATCGAGTAGACGACGACGTCGTAGCCGAGGTCGAGCCAGGCCGGGAGGTGCGCGTTGGCGATGCCACCGGCGCCGATGAGTCCGACCGTTGCGTGCATGGGAGATCCATCCATTCTCATTTGCCGATGCCCTGCGTCATGCCGTTGACAATGCGGCGGCCGAACCAGAGATAGGTCACGATCATCGGGAGCACCACGATGACGACGCCGGCGAAGAGCCCACCCCAGTTCGAGGTGTATTGCATGTTGGAGTAGAAGTTGAGCAGGGCGACGTTGAGGGTCTGCGCGCTCTGCTCAGGGACGAGCATCAGCACGATCACGGTCTCGTTCCACAGGCTCAGCGCGTTCAGCACCGCCACGGTCGTGATGCCGGGCTTGGCCAGCGGCACCATGATCTGCCAGAAGGTACGGAACGGCGACGCGCCGTCGAGAGCGGCCGCCTCCTCCAGGTCGCCGGGGAGCGAGCGGAAGTAGCCGATGAGCACGAAGATGCTGAACGGCAGGCTGAGCACGACGTAGAAGAGCGTGACGGTGATCCGCGTGTCCCAGACGCCGGTGACCCAGTCGATCATGAACCGGGACAGCCCTGCCCCGATGAGGACCATGGGAACGGCGAACGCCTGGAACGGGATGCTCATGCCCACCGCGAAGAAGGTCGCGACAGGACCGCTGGAGCGCCCGCCCAGCCGTGCCACCGCGTAGGCGGCGGGGATGGACAGCGCCATGATGAGCACGACGGACACGAGCGTCAGGACCACCGAGTTGATCGCGGCGGCGCCGAGCCCGGAGTCCGACCACGCGGTCGCGAAGTTCTCCCACATCCAGGTGGCAGGCAGGCCCGCCGGGTTGTCGAAGATCTCCCGCGAGCTCTTCACCGAGTTCAGCAGGACCCAGACCACCATGCCGACGTTGAACAGCACCCAGGCCCAGATCAGGGCCTTGATCAGGGCGAATCCGGCGCGGATCATGCCAGCTCCAGTCGTTCGCGCCGCTGGATCCTGCGCGACAGGACGATCAGGACGGCGGTGATCATCGTCATCACGATCCCGACCGCCGCTGCCTCGCCGAGCTGGGCCAGTCCACCGTCACGGCCGCCGGCGACCCGGAGGTACTGCTCGACGGCGAGGGTTCTGGCCTCGGGGGGCGGGGTGCCCGCCGTACCGACGAAGGCGATGATGATCTCGAAGGTCTTGATGCCGGCGATCGCCCAGAGCGAGGCGGCGATGGCCAGCATGTCCCTGGTCAGCGGGAGCGTGACGTAGCGGAACTGCTGGAGCTCGCTCGCGCCCTCGATCCTGGCCACCTCGTAGTAGCTCGGCGGGATGCCGTCGACCGCGGACATCACCAGCACGACGTAGAAGCCGGCCGTGCTCCAGACCACCCCGGCCATGATCACGTTGAAGATCAGCTCGGGGGCCAGCCAGGGCTGGCGCAACTCGGACAGGCCGAGGACCCCCAGCACGGTGTTGATCATTCCGTCCGGGTTGAAGAGGAAGGAGATGGCGAGGCCGACGGCGATGGGCGAGATCATGAACGGCAGGAAGACGGCCGCCCGGATGAACGCGCTGCCGCGGGCCGTACGCAACACGATCATCGAGGCGCTGGCGATGAGGAACAGCGCTAGGCCCACGATCAGCGTCAGGGTCAGCGTCTGCACGAACGAGGCGCGGAACAGCTCGCTCTCGGCCATCGACACGTAGTTGGAGAAGCCGACCCAGGAGAACTCCGTCCCCAGTCCTGACCACTCGGCGAAGCTGAGCACGACGCCGAACAGCGACGGCAGCACGAAGAAGACCAGGTAGGCGATCAGTGCCGGAAGCAGCATCGGCAGGTACAGCCGGCGGCGCTCGCCCTGGAGCGCACCGCCGGACACCTTCGCCCGCCTTCCTGCGGACGGAGCCCGCAGGGCGGTGTCGGACACAGTCACGGTCATCCGTTCATGGCGGCGGTCTTCGCCTTGCCCTCGGCCAGGAACTCCTCGGCGCTGAGCTTGCCGGCGATGAACTTGTCGTCGAGGGGGAGGAAGACGTCGACCAGCCACTTGGGCTTCACGGTCGAAACGCCGTCGCCGTCGAGCGTGACCTGCTCCGCGTCGCGGATGGACGCCTGCAGCTGCTGGAGTTCCACAGGGGCGGGCGAGTCGATGCGCGAGGGGATATTGGCCGCGTCGGTGCCGATGCGGTCGATGTACTTCTTCTGCATGGCGAAGGCCAGGAAGTCGGCGACCGCCTTCTGGTTCTTCGACTTGGCGTTCACGCCCCAGCCGAGCGCGCCAACCGTGGCGACCGAGCCCTTGGCAGGGTCGACCGGCGGGAAGGCGATGATGCGGGGCTTGACCGCGGCGGCGCGCAGCGAGGCGGTCTCACTGCCGAGCCAGGAGCCGTTCAGGATGAAGCTGTGCTTGCCGCCTGCCCAGGCGTTCTGCGCGGCCGGGAACTTGGTGGCCATATAGTCGGGCTCGAAGAGACCGGCCTTCACCAGCGACTCCAGCGCCTTGGCCGCCTGCTTCACCTCGGGGAGGTCCCAGGTGGCCGGGTCGGTGGCGAGCTTCAGCAGGATGCCGGGGCCGGCCGTGGAGAGCAGCATCTGGTGGATCCAGAAGGAGTTGTAGGCGTTGATCGAGCCATCGAGCGCGATCGGCGCGCGGCCGGAGGCCTTCTCCTTCTTAGCGATCTCCAGCAACTCGTCGAACGACTTGGGGGCGAAGTCGGGGTACTTGGCGGAGTCGTACCAGAGGCCGATGGAGAAGACGCTGTGCGGGACGAAGCCGTACCCCTTGTCGTCGCTGATGGCCTTGATCACGCTCTTCGGCAGGACTTCCTCGATGGTCTTGCCCTCGCCCGGGATCTGGGTCTTGAAGATCGGGCCCATGTCGCCGAGCACGCCGGCGGTGCGGAACTCGGCGGTGTGGTCGATGGCGGTGTCGAAGAAGTCGGGACCGGTGCCGGTGGCGACAGCGTTCTTGACCTGCTGCTCCTGGCCCTGCGCGAGCCACTGAACGTCGATCTTGACGCCGGTCTGCTTGGTGTAGTCGACGATGACGCTCTCGAACAGGTTCGCCTGCGGCGTGCCCTTCGCCCACTTGCCCCAATAGAGGAGGCTCGCGGGCTTGGCATCGGCGGAGGCCGACGGACCGGCGTCCTGGAGCTTCTGGCCGCACGCGCCGAGGGCGAGCACGGCAGAGGCGCACGTGGCGACGGCTATGACGCGATTACGCATGGACGGTCCCTTCTTGCTGGGGGTACGGTGGGCAATAATAAATACACTTTGTGTTTTAATGGAAGGCGTCTCAGGAAACGAAAGGGCCACGTGAGTGCTGATCGGACGTGAAGCGAGCCTCCTGCGCCAACCCGCAGGCTTGTCGCGCCTGCGCCGCATCAATTCGCTAGCAGTGATCGAGGCGATCCGCCGAGAGCCTCTCACCATACCGGCAATCGCCCAGGTCACCGGGCTGTCGAAGACCGCGGCCGACACGGTGGTGGGCGACCTCGTCGCCCTCGGCTGGGTGGAGAGCATCGAGCCCCTCTCCCCCACCGGAGCCGGGCGGCCGGCCAACCGCTACCAGTTCAACGCGGGCGCGGCCGTCGTCGCCGGCATCGACATCGGCCAGCACACCACCCGGGCCGAGCTCGCCGACCTGAACGGCGAGGTCCAGGCCACCCGCTCGATCACCGTTTCCGTCGCGGACCCGCCCGAGGCCGTCGTGGCCGACGCCGTCGAGGTTGTCGACCAGCTCCTCAGCGCGCAGGGACGCGAGCGCGCCGACGTGTGGGCGATCGGGGTGTCCGTCCCCGCCGTGGTCTACCAGGACGTCGTCACGCGCGGCCTCGACGACTGGGAGGGTCTCAACGTCCGCACCGCCTTCGAGTCGTCCTTCGAGTGCCCCATCGCCGTCGAGAACGACTCGAACCTCGCCGCGTTCGCCGAGGCCTGGAAGGGCAGCGCCGCCGAGGCCAGCTCGATGATCTACGTGCACTCCGGCAACCGCACCGGGGCGGGGGTCGTACTGAACAACACCGTCGTGCGGGGCGCGAACGGCGCCGCCGGCGAGATCGGCGCACTGCCGCAGATGGGCTGGGAGCAGGCCCAGCAGTACCTGCACGACGTCGAGCTCACCGACGGCCGACGGGTCAGCAGGGAGGGCGTGTTCGACGCCGCCACCGCGGGCGACCCGCTCGCCGTGGCCGCCGTCGACCGCTTCAGCGACGTCATCGCGATCGGCATCGCCGCGCTGGTGCTCGCCATCGACCCCGAGATCGTGGTCGTCGGCGGCGGCAACGTCCAGGCGGGCGACACCTTCCTCGACCCGCTGCGCCGCCACGTCGAGAGGCTGTGCACCGTACGGCCCGCGCCCCCAATCGTCCCCTCCGCGCTGAAGGATCGCGCGTCGATCACCGGCGCAGGCGGCCTGGCCGCCACCTCGGTCATGGAACAGCTCTACGCCTCGGCCCTGGGCGGCAAGACTCTCTCCAGCACCTCGACACCGCCCTGGAAATGGTAAGAACCGAAGAAGGATCCCCCCATGCCCATGCAGCCCTGGTTTCCCGACGCCAAGCTCGGCATCTTCATCCACTACGGCCTCTACGCCGTCGAGGGAGTGGCCGAGTCCTGGTCGTTCTACTACGGCGACATCTCCCGTGAGGCCTACCTGTCCCAGCTCAACGGATTCACCGCGGACGGTTACGACCCCGCGGCATGGGCGGAGCTGTTCGCCCAGGCCGGAGCCCGGTACGCCGTGCTCACCACCCGACACCACGACGGCTTCGCCCTCTGGGACAGCGCGTACGGCGAGCTGAACGTCACGGCCTCCCCAGCGGGACGCGACCTGGTCGGCCCCTTCGCAGACGCGCTGCGCGAGCGCGGGCTGAAGGTCGGGCTGTACTACTCGCACTCGGACTGGAACCACCCCGACTACCCCAGCGTCCGCGGGCCGCAAGCCCACCCGAGCCCCTACGTGACTCCCCCGGAGGGGCAGGAGGACCCGGCCGCGTGGGCCCGCTACCTGGCCTACCGCGACGGCCAGATCGACGAGCTCGTCGAGCGGTACCGGCCCGACCTGCTGTGGTTCGACGGCGAGTGGGAGCGCTCGGAGGAGCAGTGGGGCATCGACGGCCTCGCCGACCGCATCCTCGCTGTACGGCCGCAGACCGTGCTCAACGGGCGCATGCTCTCGCGCGGCGACTACGCGACACCGGAACAAGGCGTCCCCATCATGCCGCCTGACGGCCCGTGGGAGCTGTGCCTCACCATCAACGACAGCTGGGGTTTCCGCCCGGACGACACCAACCACAAGCCTGTGGGCCACCTCGTCCGCTACTTCGCCGAAACCATCGGCGCGGGCGGCAACCTCCTGCTCGACGTCGGGCCCACCGCAGACGGCCGCATCCTCCCCGAACAGGCCGATCGGCTGAAGGGCCTCGGCGCGTGGATCGAACGGCACGCGGAGGCGGTGTACGGCACAACCGCCGGGATGCCGGCGGGCCACCACCACGGCCCGAGCACGCTGTCCGCCGACCGCAGGACCCTGTACCTGACCTGCTTCGACCCGCCCCGCGACACGGTCGCGGTGCGCGGGCTGCGCAACGCCGTCCTGCGTGCCAGGGTCGTCGGCGCCGACGGCGAGCTCGGGCACGCGATCACCGGAGAGCTCGACGGGGTGCCCGGCATCCTGTGGATCGACGCGCCGCCCGCTGGCGCGATCGACCCGCACGCCACGGTGATCGCGCTGGAGCTCGACGGCGAGCTCGACCTCTACCGTGGCAGGGGCCGCGACTAGTGGCAATGCCGTGTAGTTAGGCGCAGTGCGAGCATGTCAATCCGCGGAAATGTGTACGGAGCTCCTGCTAGAACGGCGTCGACCAAGATCACTGTTCGGCGGGAGCTCCGTTGGAAGCCAAGCTCGGGGGCGTTCTGCTGGGAGGGATCCTGCGCGTACGGTGGCCGGTCGAGCACCAGGAGCTCCTCGGTCGCGGTCTGCTGCAACTGCGTGAACCGGTTTGGTGATCGTGGCGGTTTGATGGGCGGTGACGTCCGATCCGACCGCTGGAGGCGCGGTGGCCGGACCTGTCCGTGTGCGCAGACTGACCGACCAGGAGGGGCAGAAGCTGCAGCAGATCGTGCGTCGGGGGCAGCACCAGCTCGGTGCGCTACCGGCGCGCGATGATGCTGCTGGCCTCGGCTGGCGGGAACCGGGTGCCTGTGATTACCCAGCTGGTGCAGGCCGACGAGGACACCGTCCGGGACGTGATCCGCCGCTTCAACGAGATCGGCCTGGCCTGCCTGCACCCTCGGTGGGCGGGAGGCCGTCCCCGCCAACTCAGCTCTGACGAGGAGGACTTCGTCATCCAGACGGCCGCCACCCGCCCCACCAAGCTCGGCCAGCCCTTCACCCGCTGGTCCCCGCGCAAGCTCGTCGCCTACCTGCGCAAAGTCCACGGCCGGATCATCCGGATCGGCCGCGAGGCGTTACGCTGCCTACTCGCCCGCCGCGGCATGACCTTCCAGCGCACCAAGACCTGGAAGGAGTCTCCCGACCCCGACCGCGAGGCGAAGCTGGACCGGATCGAAAAGGTCCTTGACCGCTTCCCCGACCGGGTGTTCGCCTTCGACGAGTTCGGGCCACTGGGGATCCGTCCCACCGCGGGCTCGGGCTGGGCCGAGCGTAAACGCCCCGACCGACTGCCCGCCACCTACCACCGCACCCACGGCGTCCGGTATTTCCACGGCTGCTACTCGATCGGCGACAACCGGCTGTGGGGCGTCAACCACCGCAGGAAGGGTGCCGCGAACACGCTGACCGCGCTGAAGTCGATCCGCGCCGCCCGCCCGGACGGTGCCCCGATCTACGTGATCTTGGACAACCTGTCCGCCCACAAAGGCGCCGACATCCGCCGCTGGGCGAAGACGAACAAGGTCGAGCTGTGCTTCACCCCGACCTACGCGTCCTGGGCCAACCCGATCGAGGCGCACTTCGGACCCCTGAGGCAGTTCACCATCGCCAACTCCAACCACCCCAACCACACCGTGCAGACCCGGGCCCTGCACGCCTACCTGCGCTGGCGCAACGCCAACGCCCGCCACCGCGACGTCCTGGCCGCCGAACGCAAAGAACGCGCCCGCATCCGCAGCGAGAAAGGCATCCGCTGGGGCGGACGCCCCCTCAACACCGCAGCCTGACCAACCGCGAACCGCAGCCCCGGAGCGCCGAACGGGCCGGTTCAGGAGAAGGACGGCGCCAGAGAGGGATGACTTAGGAGGCGGACGGCTCGATCTCCCCCGCGAAGACGATGACCTGGTCGATGAGGCTCCGCCGCAGATGGACGACGTCCGTTCCCGCCAGGCGGGGACCCCCATCCGGCATGGTGAAGACCCACTGGTACCGGGCCCACTCATCAGGCATGTCTACCGCCGAGCAGCGCACCATCGTGCCGGTCCCCGCCGGGTGGCGCCGGATGTCCAGCACGAACCGCTCGACCGCCTCGATCCCTTCGCTGCGGCCCAACGGCCCCCAGAAGACCACGTCCGAGGTCAGGGCCTGGGAGAGCAGCGCAGTCACATAGCTGTCGTCCGAGGCGTTGAATGCGGAGATGAACGTGTCGATCGCGGACCGCGCGGTCTCTTCCTGCATGTACCAGTAATACCAGTCGCTTCGCGAAACGCGGTCGGCCCGTGAGCCGTCTCCCGATCACGGTGAACCATCCCGGTCACAGCACTAGCAGGAGCTCTGTCGCCACATAAGGCGATTTGACACACTCGCCCCACACCTAACTACACGGCGTTGGTGCTAGCTCAGCAACGTTGGCGGTCATTCCTCATCCCGCGTACCCGCTCAGCCGCTCGGGTCACGTCCACGGACGTGGTGTATGAATCGATCTTCGAGTGATCCTGTTTCTGCAGGTTAAGCGGTAAGTGTCTGTGGGAGCGGGTTCGCGGTCGGTGTGTCGCCGGCGATGAGCCGGACGCGTGCTTTGGCGAGTATGTCCAGGCCCATGTAGCGGCGGGCTTCGGTCCATTCATCGGTCTGCTCGGCCAGCACGGCGCCGACAAGGCGGATGATCGCGGCCCGGTCGGGGAAGATGCCGACCACGTCGGTGCGGCGGCGGATCTCCTTGTTCAACCGCTCTTGCGGGTTGTTGGACCAGATCTGGCGCCAGGTCTCGCGAGGGAAGGCGGCGAAGGCCAGCAGGTCCTCGCGGGCAGCGTCCAGATGCTCGCACGCGGCCGGGTACTTGGTCTCCAGCGCGTCGATGACCCAGGCGTGCTGGGTGCGGACCTGCTCGGCGGTGGGCTGGTCGAAGATGGTGCGCACCAGGGTGGCCACCCACGGCTGCGCCGACTTGGGCACGCAGGTGAGCAGATTGCGCAGGTAGTGCGTGCGGCAGCGCTGCCAGGCCGCGCCGGGCAGGCTGGCGCCGATCGCCTCGACCAGCCCGCGGTGGGCATCGGAGATGACCAGCTGAACACCGGACAAGCCGCGCGCGACCAAGCTGCGCAGGAAGGCCAGCCAGCCGGCGCCGTCCTCGGCGGAGGTGACGTCCAGGCCGAGGACCTCGCGCTGACCGTTGGCGTTGACGCCGGTGGCGACCAGGCAATGCACGTTGATGGTGCGCCCGCCCTCGCGCACCTTCTGCGTCAGTGCGTCCAGCCAGACGAACGTGTACGGGCCGGCGTCCAGCGCGCGGGTGCGGAACGCCTCGACCTGCTCATCCAGCGTCTTGGCCATCTGCGAGACCTGGCTTTTGGAGATGTGCTTGATGCCGAGCTGCTCGACCAGCTTGTCGACGCGCCGGGTCGAGACGCCGAGCAG
>NZ_JBEXUP010000064.1:0-46952 GCF_040614375.1 Nonomuraea sp. NPDC005983 | reverse complement strand
ATCGAGAACCCGGCCACCAAGCACGCCCACTTCGGCGGGTCGGCGTTCCCGCTGGCCAAGCTGGGCCTCGACACCAAGATGACGACCCTCGGACGTGCTGACCTCCGGCCTGCCGAGCGCGCCCGCCACCTGCCCGACCAGCGCCCGCTCCCCGGTCACGGACGACAGCTCCGCGTACCAGAGGCCGCCGGGGAAGCGCCGCCTGGACTGCCTGGCGATCCTGGCGGCCAGCCTGCTCTTGCCCACCCCTCCGGGGCCCGTGACGGTGAGCAGCCTGCTCTCCGAGAGGGCGGCCAGGCCCTCGGCCACCTCGGACGCGCGTCCGACGAAGCTGCTGTACTCGGCGGGCAGGTTGCCCTTCGCCCGTCCCGTCATGCTTCCTCCCTCCGGAGGGCGCCGGGCCGCCGTCGCCTGATCACCCAGGCGGCGATCTGGCTGCGTCCGGAGAAGCCGAGTTTGGTGAGGATGTTCTCCACATGCGTGTCGACTGTGCGGCGGGCCACGACCAGGCGCTGCGCGATGAGCCGGTTGGTCAGCCCGTCGGCGACCAGTTCGGCCACGTCCGTCTCGCGAGGGGTGAGCGGCGCCCAGATCGACACATCCGCCGTCTCGTCCTGGCCAGGGCCGGACGACAGCGCGTAGGCGATCGCCTCCTCCGCGGGCATGGCTCTGCCCGCCTCGGCCTCCCTGGCGTACTGGGCGCCGAGCGCCGCGCGCAGCTCCCGGTGGTAGCGGGCGCCCTCGGCCGCGAAGTACGGCGAGCCGAACAGCGGGTTCACCTCGTACCCCCACAGCCGGTGCGCCGCGCTGAGCAGCCGCACCGCGCGCGACGGGTCACCCTGGTCGGCGGCCAGCCAGCCGAGCACCTCGACGCAGAACGCGCGGCCGAACGTGGCCTGCAGCGACGCCTGGGTGCGCAGCGCCGCCCGCGCCATCTCCTGCGCCGCCTCCAGCTCCCCGCACAGGCGGCGGACCAGCGCGAGCGCCAGCTCCGCCCACGCCGCCGTACCGCCGTCGCCCGCCTCCAGGCTGAGGGCGCGGGCCCGGGTGAGCACCTCGTCCGCCTCGCCGGTGCGCCCCGCGAGCAGCAGCGTGAGCCCGAGTTCGACGGTGGCGTTGCGCAGGAACATCCCGCCGCGCGGCGCCAGCCCCTCGACGCTCTCGCGCAGGTGCCGCTCGGCGGCCTCCAGGTCGCCCTCGCAGAAGCTCAGCGTGCCAAGCATCTTGGACGTGTGCAGCCCGCCGAGCGCCCCCAGGCGGGCCGCGGGCTCCTCGGCCTCGTCCAGTGCCCTGCGTGCGGCGGGCAGGTCGCCCTGCCCGAGCGCCAGGTGGGCCAGTTGCAGCCAGGCGCCGAGCCGCACCGGGCCGGAGCCCTGGGTGACGGGCAGCAGCCGTTCCAGGTAGCGCCTGCCGTACCCGGCCATGCCGCCGAACATCCACAGGTACCCGAGGCGCAGGCTCATCTCCAGGCCGCGCTCGCGGCTCTCCGGGTCGGCCGCGTAGGACTCCAGCGCGGCACTGAAGTTGGGCCAGTCGGCCCTGATCCGCGCGACCTCCTCCACCCTGTCGTGTTCGCCCCCGTCGCGTTCGCCCCCGTCGCGTTCACGCCCGTCGCGTTCGCCGCCGTCGTGTTCGCCGCTGTCGCTGCCGAACGTTCTGGCCAGTGCCGCGTAGTGGTCGCGGTGGCGGACCCGCAGCCGGTCCGCCTCCGCGGTGCCGTCAAGGCGGGCGGCGGCGAACTCGCGGACGCTGCCGAGCATCCGGTACCGGGTGCGCTCGCGGTCGGGCTCCCTGTTCACGATGGACTTCTCCACCAGGGCCGCCAGCGTGGGATACACCTGGGGGTCGGGCAGCGCCTCGTCCGAGCAGACGAGCTCTGCCGCCGCGAGATCGAACGTGCCCGCGAAGACGGTCAGCCGCTCCCACAGCAGGCGTTCCGCGGGCGTGCACAGGTCGTGGCTCCAGGCGATCGCGGCCTGCATGGTCGAGTGCCTGCCCCTGCGCCCGTCCGCCGGGCCGAGGGGTCCGCCCTCGTCCATGAGCTTCAGCAGCCGCTCGACGGGCAGCAGCCTGACGCGCACGGCGGCCAGCTCGATGGCCAGCGGGATGCCCTCCAGGCGGCGGCAGAGCTCCGCCACGTGCGGCGCGTTCTGCCCGGTCAGCTCGAAGGACGCCTCGACGGCCGTGACCCGGTCGAGGAAGAGCGCCACCGACTCCACGTGTGCGAGATCGGCCGACGGTTCGGCCCCCGGCACGGCCAGCGGCCTGACGATGACCGAGTGCTCCCCGGGGGCGCGCAGCGCGTGCCTGCTCGTCACCAGCACGTGCAGGCCCGGCGCGGCGGGCAGCAGCGCCTGCACCAGCGCCGAGCACTCCTCCGTCAGGTGCTCGCAGGTGTCGAGCACCAGCAGCAGCCTGCGTTCCGCCAGGTGCCCCGCCAGGTCGCCGGTGACCTCAAGGGCCTGGGCTACGGCCTGCTCGGGGTCGTTGTGCCCGGCCAGCTCGACGAAGTGCACGCCGTCGGTGAAGGCCCGCCGCATCAGCTGCGCCGCCCGGACGGCCACGCGGGTCTTGCCCACCCCGGCGATGCCGGTGATGGTGACGAGCCGGCTGCGCTGGAGCATCCGCCGGACGTCGGCGATCTCCTGGCGGCGTCCCACGAAGCTGGTCGTCGCGGTGGGCAGCGTGGCACGCCATGGCATGGTCCCAGTCCCTCGAACGCGTCTGCCTACCTCGACGATAGGCGCGGACTGATCCACGTTATAGGGATCTTCGGGGTGAAAGCACTTCCGGGAAAAGCACAGATGCCGCATCCCATCAGCGGGACGCGGCACCTGTAGGGGTGAATGTCACAGACCGGCGGCGGCCCTCAGCGCCTCGGCGCGGTCGGTGGACTCCCAGGAGAAGCCCTCACGGCCGAAGTGGCCGTACGCGGCGGTCTCGGAGTAGATCGGACGCAGCAGGTCGAGATCGCGGATGATCGCAGCCGGGCGCAGGTCGAAGACCTGGAGCACGGCCTCCTGGATCTTCTCCACCTGCACCTTCTCGGTGCCGAACGTCTCGACGAACAGCCCGACCGGTTGCGCCTTGCCGATGGCGTAGGCGACCTGCACCTCGCAGCGGTCGGCCAGCCCCGCGGCCACCACGTTCTTGGCCACCCAGCGCATCGCGTAGGCCGCGGAACGGTCGACCTTGGACGGGTCCTTGCCGGAGAAGGCGCCGCCACCGTGCCGCGCCATGCCGCCGTAGGTGTCGATGATGATCTTGCGACCGGTGAGGCCGGCGTCGCCCATCGGGCCGCCGATCTCGAACCGGCCGGTCGGGTTGACCAGCAGCCGGTAGCCCTCGGTGTCGATGTCGAGGCCGGCGAGCACCGGGTCGACCACGTGCTCCTTGATGTCGGGCGTCAGCATCTCGGCGAGGTCGATCTCGGCCGCGTGCTGGGTGGAGACCACCACCGTGTCGAGCCGGACCGGCGTGTCGCCGTCGTACTCGATGGTGACCTGCGTCTTGCCGTCGGGGCGCAGGTACGGAACCGTGCCCGACTTGCGGACCTCCGACAGGCGCTGCGCCAGCCGGTGGGCCAGCATGATCGGCAGCGGCATCAGCTCGGGGGTCTCGCGGCAGGCGTAGCCGAACATCAGGCCCTGGTCGCCGGCGCCCTGACGGTCGAGCTCGTCGATGTCACCGTCGACGCGGTGCTCATAGGCGTCGTCGACGCCCTGGGCGATGTCGGGCGACTGAGCGCCGATGGACACCGACACGCCGCACGAGGCGCCGTCGAAGCCCTTGTGCGAGGCGTCGTAGCCGATCTCAAGGATCTTCTCGCGGATGACGCCGGGGATGTCGACGTAGGTCTCGGTCGTGACCTCGCCTGCGACGTGGACCTGGCCGGTAGTGATCATCGTCTCGACGGCGACCCGGCTCTTGGGGTCGTCCTTGAGCATCGTGTCGAGAATCGCGTCACTGATCTGGTCGGCGATCTTGTCCGGGTGGCCTTCTGTGACCGACTCGGAGGTGAACAGGCGACGTGACAACTCAGTGGCTCCTCATGCAGCGGCTGCTGACGGATGTGCGGCTCGGACGGGCAGGACACGCCAGGGCCTCGCCGAAGTCTAGCCCTACCGGCCGCCAAGTCGCGAAACCATCCGCTATCCGACTTTATTAAAGATCCCTTTCTCAAAGATCGGGGAGTGGATCGGGAGGCAGGGTCTCCGGCGCGAAGATCTCCGCGTCGGCGGCCGCGACGACCGCGGCGTACTCCTCGTCGAACTCGAACGCCATCACCCCCAGCTCGATGACCGGGCCCGGCATGATCGGCCCGAGCCTGGTGTGGCGCGGGAACGTCACGTGCACCGAGACCGGGCGGTCGCTCCTGAGCGTCCTGGTGGCGAGGACCGAGATGGCCCTGTCGGTCACCACGACCAGGAAGTTCGCGGCCCCCGGCGGCCCCATGGACACCGCGGGGAAGACGTACCTGATCTCCCCCTGGCCTCCGAGCAGCGTCCTGCAACGATCCCTGACAGCGGAACTCACCGGCATTCCGTCCCCCTTCGAGCCCAGTATCAGCAGGCATCCGGGCTTGTCGCAACAGTCGATCTGGTACGACTCACCTCAAAGCGATCAGCCGGCCGGGGGGACGGAGAAGGACCTGGTGGATCGGCCGACGCAGAGTGACGAGAGCGAGCCGCGTGTCGTGGTCACGCGCGACCACGGCACGCCGAAAGCCGCACATGGCAGAGGGGGCGTTCAGGCCGGTCGGACAAGGCGGCCGGGGTGATCGTCGGGGCCGGTCAGGCGAGGCGGCCGGCGACCAGGTTCCAGACGGCGTCGGCGACGTCCTCCTTGGGGCCGCGCGGCACCTCGACCGGCTCCCCTCCCGCGACGAGCACGGTGGCCGCGTTGTCGGGCGTACCGAACGCGAGCCCGCGCCCGACCTGGTTGACGACGAGGAGGTCGCACCCCTTGCGGGCGAGCTTGGCCTGGCCGTTGGCGAGCACGTCGTCGGTCTCGGCCGCGAACCCGACGATGACCCGGGGCCCGGCGACCACCTGCGCCTCGCCCTGCGGCGGCGCGCCCCCCTCAGCGGGCGCTCCGGCCTGGGAGTGCACCCCGGCTCTCGCGTCCGCTCCGGCCTGCGGGCCCGCTTCAGCCTTCGCGGACGCCCCGGCTCCGGCGGCCCTGCGGCGCTCGCCGAGCTCGGCGAGGATGTCCGGATTCTTGGCCAGATGGATGGGCTCGGGCTCCCCATCCGTCTTCTTGATCTTGGAGTCGTGTGACGTCGCGGGCCGGAAGTCGGCCACGGCCGCCGCCATGACCACGACGTCGGCGTGGGCGGACGCGGCCAGCACCGCCTCACGCAGCTCCGCCGTGGACTCCACCCGCACCACCTTGGCCCCGGCCGGATCGGGCAGCTCGACGTTGGCGGCCACGAGGGTCACCTCGGCCCCCCGCGCCACAGCCGTACGAGCCAGGGCGTACCCCTGCAGCCCGGACGACCGGTTCCCGATGAACCGGACCGGGTCGATGGCCTCGCGGGTGCCGCCCGCGGAGACGACCACCCTGCGCCCGGTGAGGTCGCGCGGGCTCCCCCGCATCACCCGCCGGCACACCTCGAAGATCTCGGCGGGGTCGGGCAGCCGCCCGGGGCCGGTGTCGGCGCCGGTGAGACGCCCGACGGCGGGGTCGAGCACGACGGCGCCGCGCTCGCGCAGGGTCGCGACGTTCGCGCGGGTCGCCGGGTGCTGCCACATCTCCGTGTGCATCGCGGGCGCGAACACCACCGGGCAGCGCGCAGTCAGCAAGGTGTTGGTGAGCAGGTCGCCGGCGAGCCCGTGGGCGGCCCTGGCAAGGACGTCGGCCGTCGCGGGCGCCACCACGACGAGCTCGGCCTGCTGGCCGATGCGCACGTGGGGCACCTCGTGCACGTTCTCCCACACCTCGGTCGTCACCGGGTTGCCCGACAGAGCGGCCCAGGTGGGCTCGCCCACGAACCGCAACGCGTCGCGGGTCGGGACGACCCGCACCTCATGCCCGGACTCGGTGAACAGGCGCAGCAGCTCACACGCCTTGTAGGCGGCGATGCCGCCGCTGACACCCAGGACGACCTTCATCGAAGGGGTCAGACCGCGCCTTCGATGGGCTCGGCGTTGAGCAGGCCCTCGGAGACCTCGCGCAGCGCGATGGACAGCGGCTTCTCCTGGGCGTGCGTCTCGACCAGCGGCCCGACGTACTCCAGCAGGCCCTCGCCGAGCTGGGAGTAGTAGGCGTTAATCTGGCGAGCCCGCTTGGCGCCCATGATCACCAGGGAGTACTTGCTGTCGACGATGTCGAGCAGCGAGTCGATCGAAGGGTTGGTGATGCCCTCTGCGGCGGGGGCGATTCCTGCCACGATTGTCAGACCTCCCGGTTGGTGGTTGTCGTGACCCCCTGAGGGTCAGTCATCAAGGCTATCAGCCGGGCGCACACTTCTTGGACGCTCGTGTTCACCAGCGAGAGGTCGAACTCTTCCTCGGCCGCCATCTCGACACGCCCCGCGGCCAGGCGGCGCGCGATGACGTCCTCAGGCTCGGTGCCGCGTCCGCGCAGCCGCTTCTCGAGCTCCTCCCAGCTAGGGGGAGCCAGGAACACCAGCAGGGCGTCGGGCATGCTCTGCCGCACCTGCCTGGCGCCTTCGAGGTCGATCTCCAGGAGCGTGGGGACGCCCCCGGCGAGCTTCTCCTGGACCGGCTCGCGTGGCGTGCCGTACCTGTTGCCCGCGAACTCCGCCCACTCGAGCAGCTCTCCGGCCTGGACCAGCCGGTCGAACTCGGCGCCGTCGACGAAGTAGTAGTGGACCCCGTTCACCTCGCCGGGCCGGGGTCGCCTGGTGGTCACCGAGACCGACAGCCACACCTCGGGGTGTGCCCGCCGGAGCTCGGCGACGACCGTGGACTTGCCGACGCCTGACGGCCCGGACAGGACCGTCAGCCGTCGCTCGCTCGAGGGGAGGAAGTCGCCGACCTTCGTTCCAGGCCCAACTGCCTCGTAGGCCCTAACACTGCCGGACCGGGA
Source organism: Nonomuraea sp. NPDC005983 (assembly GCF_040614375.1). Classification (NCBI taxonomy): domain Bacteria; kingdom Bacillati; phylum Actinomycetota; class Actinomycetes; order Streptosporangiales; family Streptosporangiaceae; genus Nonomuraea; species Nonomuraea sp. NPDC005983. Next base: position 39,899 of record NZ_JBEXUP010000064.1, on the reverse strand, counting down.
CCTGTCGGTCACTTCCTACCCCCCGTTTGAACCCGCGTTTTCGTGTGGAACCGAGACTAGCTCTCGTTGCCACCGAACTCGCGCTCGAGGGAGGCCCTCTGGTTCGCACCGAGACCCCGCACGCGGCGGGACTCGGCGATGGCAAGCCGCTCCATGAGCTGCTTGGCGCGGACCTTGCCCACGCCAGGGAGCGACTCCAGAAGCGCCGACACCTTCATCTTGCCGATGACGTCGTCGGTCTGCCCATCCTTGAGCACCTCAGCCAGAGAAACCGCACCATGCTTGAGCCGGTTCTTGACCTCGGCACGCTCTTTACGGGCCTTGGCAGCCTTCTCCAGGGCTGCGGCGCGCTGCTCAGGGGTCAGGGGAGGAAGAGCCACGCCGGGTCACCTCGAATTTCTGTCGATGTACTCGGACGGGAAGGGAAACTAGCTGGTCATCGCCCCCTAAGCAACGTCAATGGCGGTTTCTCTCATCACAAAGTCCACTTCATCACTCTCCGTGACCGTAAAACTACCTACTGCTGATCAAATCGCCCTCACTTCCCGCTTCGTATTGCCGCGCGTCGGGCACCGAACGGCTACCGTGGAGATCGTCGCCGCGTCGGCAGCAGTCGTCCGAAACCGTGCCGTCGCGGAGTCCGAAACCCTTGCTGGAGCGGGGATTCCGCCGTTTCGCGGGGTCCGCACGTGGGGTATTGTGGATCTTGTACGGCGCGGGACGGCGCCACCGGCGAGGCCGCCAACGCCTGGCTTCGCCGCTACGGCTTCTGACGCGTGCGCACGGCACCCCCGGCCCCGCTCGCGACCGATCCGGCGTCCCGCCCGCCGCGCACACTCCAGGCACAGCCGTCCGCTCCCGCGAACGGCCGGCAGCCGTCCGTCCCGCCGCAACCCGGCGCGCGTACGCATGCACGCCCGCGACAGCGAGCGGCACGCCGACGGCGCAGGCCGAAGGCCCTCACCGCGGGCCTCATGACGCGCCTCATGACGGAGGACATCGGCGACGGACCACGGAGGACGAGACGGGCTCAGCGCCTTCCCGGGAGCTCAGCGCCTTCCCGGGACGATCCGCCGCCCGCGGGGTCGCCTCCGGCGGCTCCGGCCGTCCACGACGCCGGAGCCTGAGCGCGCGGGACGGCGGCCTAGGACGGTGTGGTGCGGCGGAGGGAGGCGGCTATGGCGGCGGCCGTGGCTCCCGGGTCGGGGCTGGCGGTGATGGGGCGGCCGATGACCAGGAGGTCGGCCCCGTCGGCCACGGCCTGCTCCGGGGTGGCCACGCGGGCCTGGTCCTGGCTGTCGGTGCCCGCAGGGCGAACGCCCGGGGTGATCAGGGTGATGCCGGGGCCCACCTCCGCGCGCACGGCCGCCACCTCGTGGGGAGAGCAGACCAGCGCGGTCGCCCCCGACTCCACGGACATGGCCGCCAGCCGCCGGACGGCGTCGTCGGCCGGGCCCGCCAGGCCGATGCGGTCGAGGTCCGCCTCCGACAGGGACGTGAGGACCGTCACGGCGGCTATCTGGGTGTGCGGGGCCGCGTCCACGGCCGCGCGGATCATGGCGGGCCCCCCGGTGGCATGGACGGTGAGGATGGCCGGGCGCAGCCGGGAGACGGCCCTGGCGGCCCCTGCGACCGTGTTGGGGATGTCGTGCAGCTTCAGGTCCAGGAACACCTGGACGCCGCTGGCCCCCTTGACGGAGGCGATCACGTCCGGGCCGTAGCGCAGGTAGAGCTCCAGCCCTACCTTCACCGTGCTGACGTGCGGAGTCACCAGCCCGGCCCACCTGGCGGCGGTCTCCAGGTCGGGGGCGTCGAGGGCGACGGCGATGGGTGCGAGCGTCAAGGCGAGCTCTCCTCGGAGTCGACGAGCAGGTGCCGGGGGGCGCTCCCCGGCGGGCGGTGCGCCAGGCCGACGGCGTCGGCCAGCCGCTGGAAGCCGCGCGCCTGGAGCAGGTCCTCGAGCTCACGCTCGATGCGCAGGCACGCGTAGGGGTCGTGGAACAGCGCCGTGCCCACGCCGACGGCGCAGGCGCCCGCCAGGATGAGCTGGAAGGCGTCGCGGCCGGTCATCACGCCGCCGACGCCGATCAGCGGCACGCCGGGCAGCGCGGCGTGGACCTGCCACACGCACCGGACGGCGAGCGGGAGGATCGCGGGCCCCGAGAGCCCGCCCGTGACCGCGGCCAGCGACGGCCGCAGCGACTCGGTGTCGATGGCCATGCCCAGCGGGTTGTTGATCATGGAGAGGGCGTCCGCGCCCGCGTCCACGCAGGCCCTGGCGACCGAGACGATGTCGGCCACGTCGGGGGCGAGCTTGGCGACGACCGGGACGTCGTAGCGCATGATGGACCGCACCGAGGCGATCACCTCGGCCGCCGCGCTGCCTTCGCGGGCGAACACACGGCCGCGGTCCTCGATGTTGGGGCAGGACAGGTTGACCTCCAGCGCGGTGACGCCGGGCGCGTCGGCCAGCCTGCGGGCCAGTTCGGAGTACTCGGCGACGGTGCCGCCGCCGACCGAGACGATGGTCCTGATGCCGCGCTGGGCCAGCCAGGGCAGCTCGCGCTCCAGGAACGCCTCGATGCCCGGCCCCTGGAGGCCGACCGCGTTGAGCATCCCCGAGGGGGTTTCGGCCATGCGCGGCGTGGGACGTCCGGCGCGGGGTGCCATGGTGATCGAGCGGGTGGCGAGGGCGCCGAGGCGGTGCAGGTCGAAGAACTGCGCGAGCTCCCGGCCGGAGGCGGCGCAGCCGGCGGCGGTGGTGATCGGGTTGGCCAGCTCGACGTGCGCCAGAAAAGTCCGCATATCCACTGACACGTCACCCCACCCCCCGAGCGCGCGCAGCCACGCGCTCCCCGGAGGCAGCCGACCCTTCGGATGGACGGGAGACGAGCGCGGGTGGGTCAGCCCGCATGGCGAGCACCGCCTCCGGGGGCGCCCAGGGCGTCGAACGGGATCGTTCCTACGTCCTCGAACCGCACCCGCTCCCCCCTGAACACCGGCCCCTCGGCGCAGGCGCGGACCATCGTGGTCACCCCGTCGTCGCCGATGACCGGCAGCACGCACGTCATGCACACCCCGATCCCGCAGGCCATCGCCTCCTCCACCGCCACCTGCACGGGGATGTCGAACTCGATTCCCACCGCAGTCACCGCCCGCAGCGTCTCCATGGGCCCGCACGCGTAGACGGCGTCGGCCCGGGTGTCGGCCACCACGGACGGCAGCGCGTCCGTCACCTTGCCGCGCAGCCCGAGCGAGCCGTCCTCGGTGGTCAGGGTGGTGGTCTCGGCCATGCGCCTGGCCCGCATGGCGCCGAAGACGCGGTCGGCGCTGGCCCCGCCGAGCACGAAGTCCACCCGGCAGCCGCGCTCCATGAGCTGGTCGGCCAGCGGGAACAGCACGGCGGACCCGTACTCGGAGCCGACCAGGACGCAGTGCGCGGGGTCGCGCGGCAGCGGGAAGGGACGCCCGAGCGGCCCGACGAGGTCGAGCGTGTCGCGGGCGCGGCGCTCGGCCAGCCAGGAGGTGCCGGGGCCGCGCACGGTGAAGACGAGCTCCACCGTGCCGCCGTAGTCGGCCTTGACGTCGTGGATGGCGAGCGCGCGGCGTGTCACCATCGACGTCCGGGCTCCCCCGATCGCCACCGAGACGAAGTGGCCGGGACGGTAGCGCTCGGCGATGCCGGGCGCCACCACCGTCAGCGCATGGTAGGCGTCGACCCGGCGCGTCGTCAGCACCGTGCCCGTCACCTGCACCGGAGTGCCGGCCAGTCTTCTTCACCTCCTGCGGGAGCTAGCCCCGAAGTGCCTGCGCGTGCTCCTGGAGGGACCGTACGCCGACGTCGCCCCGCACGATGGCCTGGATGCCCGCCGCGGCGGCGGCCAGCCCGGCGACCGTGGTGATGCACGGGACGCCGCGCAGCACCGCGGCGGTGCGGATGTCGTAGCCGTCGAGCCGCGGCCCCGACTGCCCGGGGCTGCCGAACGGCGTGTTGACGATCAGGTCGACCTCGCCGTCGAGGATGCACTGCACGATCGTGGGCTCACCTCCCGGCCCGGTTCCCTCGCTCTGCTTTCGCACGATCTTGGCATGGACACCGTTGCGGCGCAGCACCTCTGCCGTGCCCTCGGTGGCCAGGATCTCGAAGCCGAGGTCGGCCAGCGCCCGCACAGGGAAGATCATGGCCCGTTTGTCGCGGTTGGCCACGGACACGAACGCGCGCCCGCTGGTGGGCAACTCTCCGTACGCGCCGGCCTGCGACTTGGCGTAGGCGACGCCGAAGAACTCGTCGATGCCCATGACCTCGCCCGTGGAGCGCATCTCGGGGCCGAGCACGATGTCGACGCCGCGGAACCGGTTGAACGGCAGCACCGCCTCCTTGACCGCGATGGACGCCTCCAGCGGCAGCGTGCCGCCGTCGCCGGTGGCCGGGAGCATGCCCTCGGCCCGCAGCGAGGCGATGGACGCGCCGAGCATCACCCGGGCCGCCGCCTTGGCCAGCGGCACGGCGGTCGCCTTGGACACGAACGGCACGGTGCGGCTGGCCCGCGGGTTGGCCTCCAGCACGTACAGGACGCCCGCCGACATCGCGTACTGGACGTTCAGCAGCCCGCGCACACCCACCCCGCGGGCGATGCCCTCGGTGGCGGCGCGGATGCGCTTGATGTCGTGGCCGCCGAGCGTGATCGGCGGCAGCGCGCACGCCGAGTCGCCGGAGTGGATGCCGGCCTCCTCGATGTGCTCCATGACGCCGCCGAGGTAGAGCTCCTCGCCGTCGAACAGCGCGTCGACGTCGATCTCGATCGCCTCGTCCAGGAACTTGTCGACCAGCACCGGGTGGCCGCCCTCCTGGGCGGCCATGTAGGTGGCGAGGGTCTGGTCGTCGTAGACGATGGCCATGCCGGCCCCGCCGAGCACGTACGACGGGCGCACCAGCACCGGATAGCCGATCTCCTCGGCGACCTGGAGCGCCTCGGCGACGGTGGTGGCGGTGCCGTGCTTGGGCGCGGGCAGGCCCGCCTGGGCCAGCACCCGGCCGAACGCGCCGCGCTCCTCGGCCAGGTGGATGGACTCGGGCGAGGTGCCGACGACGGGCACGCCCGCGTCCTTGAGCGCCTGCGCGAGCCCGAGCGGCGTCTGCCCGCCGAGCTGCACGATCACGCCTGCGACCGGGCCGGTCTGCTGCTCGGCGTAGACGACCTCCAGGACGTCCTCCAGGGTGAGCGGCTCGAAGTAGAGCCGGTCGGAGGTGTCGTAGTCGGTCGAGACGGTCTCGGGGTTGCAGTTGACCATGACGGTCTCGAACCCGGCCCGCGACAGCTCGAACGAGGCGTGCACGCAGGCGTAGTCGAACTCGATGCCCTGGCCGATCCGGTTCGGCCCGGAGCCGAGGATGATGACCTTCTGCCGATCGCCGCCGGGTACCTCGGTCTCCTCGTCGTAGGTGGAGTAGAGGTACGGGGTCTTGGCGGCGAACTCGGCGGCGCAGGTGTCGACGGTGTTGTAGACGGGACGCAGCCCGAGCGCGTGCCGCAGGTCGCGGACGCGGGCCTCGTCGATGCCGCGGATCTCGCCGATCTGGACGTCGCTGAAGCCGTGGCGCTTGGCCCGCTCGAGCACGTCGGGGCCCAGCTCGGGCGCGTCGCGCAGGGCCCGGGCCTCCTCGTCGAGCAGGTAGAGCTGGTCGAGGAACCACGGGTCGACGCTGGTGGCCTCGTACAGCTCGGCGGGGGTGGCGCCCGCCCTGATGGCCTGCTGCATGGTGCGCAGCCGGCCGTCGTGCGGGGTGCGGCACGCCTCCAGCAGCTCCTCCTTGCCGGCGACGTCGCCGGCCCAGGAGAACGACGAGCCCTTCTTCTCCATCGACCGCAGCGCCTTCTGCAGCGCCTCGGGGAAGGACCGGCCGATGGCCATGGCCTCGCCGACCGACTTCATGTGCGTGGTGAGGGTCTGGTCGGCGCCCCTGAACTTCTCGAAGGCGAACCTCGGCACCTTGACCACGATGTAGTCGAGCGTCGGCTCGAAGCTCGCGGGCGTCTCGCGGGTGATGTCGTTGGGGATCTCGTCGAGCGTGTAGCCGATGGCCAGCTTGGCGGCGATCTTCGCGATCGGGAAGCCGGTGGCCTTGGACGCCAGCGCGCTCGACCGCGACACCCGCGGGTTCATCTCGATGACGATCATGCGCCCGGTGCGCGGATCGACGGCGAACTGGATGTTGCAGCCGCCGGTGTCGACGCCGACCTCGCGGATGACCGCGATGGCGACGTCGCGCATGTTCTGGTACTCGCGGTCGGTCAGGGTCAGCGCGGGCGCGACGGTGACGCTGTCGCCGGTGTGGACGCCCATCGGGTCGATGTTCTCGATGGAGCAGACGATGACCACGTTGTCGGCCTTGTCGCGCATGACCTCGAGCTCGTACTCCTTCCAGCCGAGGATCGACTCCTCCAGGAGCACCTCGGTGGTCGGCGAGGCGTCGAGCCCGGCGCCGGCGATGCGCCGCAGGTCGGCCTCGTCGTGGGCGAACCCGGACCCGGCGCCGCCCATGGTGAACGACGGCCGCACCACCACGGGGTAGCCCAGCTCGGTGGCGGCGGTCAGGCACTCGTCCATGGTGTGGCAGATGGCCGAGCGGGCCGACTCGGCGTTCAGCCCGTGCTCGCGGGCGACCTTGGCGACGATCTCCTTGAACCGCTCGCGGTTCTCCCCCGCCTGGATCGCGTCGAAGTCGGCGCCGATCAGCTCGACCTGGTACTTCTCCAGGACGCCCGCCTCGTGCAGGGCGACCGCGGTGTTGAGCGCGGTCTGGCCGCCCAGCGTCGGCAGCAGCGCGTCGGGCCGCTCCTTGCTGATGATCTTCTCGACGTACTCGGGGGTGATCGGCTCGACGTAGGTGGCGTCGGCGAACTCGGGGTCCGTCATGATCGTCGCCGGGTTGCTGTTGACGAGGATCACGCGGAAGCCCTCGTCGCGGAGCACCCGGCAGGCCTGGGTGCCGGAGTAGTCGAACTCGCAGGCCTGCCCGATCACGATCGGCCCGGAGCCGATCACCAGGACCGACCTGATGTCCTCACGCTTGGGCACGGCTCATGACCTCACAGAACTCGTCGAAGAGATAGGCGGCGTCGTGCGGCCCGGCGGCGGCCTCGGGGTGGTACTGGACGCTGAAGGCGCGGCCGTCGATCAGGCGCAGGCCCTCCACGCAGCGGTCGTTGAGGTTGACGTGGCTCACCTCGGCGGGCCCGTACGGGGTCTCGAACGGCCCGCCGAGCGGCGCCTCGACGGCGAAGCCGTGGTTGTGCGCCGAGATCTCCACCTTTCCGGTGCGGACGTCCTGGACCGGCTGGTTGACCCCCCGGTGCCCGTAGCGCAGCTTGTAGGTGGACAGCCCGAGGGCGCGGCCGAAGAGCTGGTTGCCGAAGCAGATGCCGAAGAACGGCACCCGGGCCTCCAGCACCGCGCGGAGCGCCGAGACGTCGGCGGTGGCCGGGTCGCCCGGCCCGTTGGAGAAGAACACGCCGTCGGGGCGGACCGCCATGATCTGCTCGAACGTGGCGGTGGCCGGCAGGACGTGCACCTCGCAGCCGCGCTCGGCCATCCGGTGCGGCGTCATGCCCTTGATGCCGAGATCGACGGCGGCCACGGTGAACCGCTTCGCGCCGATGGCCGGCACGACGTACGGCTCGTCGGTGGCGACCTCGGCGGCCAGGTCGGCGCCCTCCATCGGCGGCGCCTGACGTACCCGCTCGACCAGGTTCTCGACCGGCTCGGACGGGGCCGTGAAGATGCCCGCGCGCATCGCGCCGCGCTCGCGCAGGTGGCGGGTGAGCGCGCGGGTGCCGGCGATGGCGATGCCGACGACGCCCTGCTCCTTGAGATAGTCGTCGAGCGAGCGGTTGGCGCGCCAGTTGGAGACCACGCGCGACGGCTCGCGCACGACGTACCCGGCGACCCAGACGCGACCCGACTCGGGGTCCTCGTCGTTGACGCCGGTGTTGCCGATGTGCGGGGCCGTCATCGCGACGATCTGGCGGTGGTAAGAGGGGTCGGTGAGGGTCTCCTGGTAGCCGGTCATGCCGGTGTTGAAGACCATCTCGCCGAACGTCTCCCCTTCGGCGCCATAGGGGGTTCCGTGGAAGACACGCCCGTCTTCCAGGACGAGCACCGCTTGATTCACACCAGCTTCCCTTCGAGGACGGTGGCCTTGCCACGCAGGAACGTCGCCGTTACCCGGCCGGGCAGTGTCATGCCCTCGTAGGGCGTGTTCCTGCTCTTGGACGCGAAGCCGGAAGGATCCACCTGAGTGCGGACGGACGGGTCGTAGAGGGTGAGGTTGGCCGGGGCGCCCACCTCCAGGGGCTGCCCATGAGCGGAGAGGCGGCCGATGCGGGCGGGCAGGTACGACATGCGTTCGGCGACACCCTGCCAGTCGAGCAGCCCGGTGTCGACCATGGCCTCCTGAACCACGCTGAGCGCGGTCTCCAGGCCGACCATGCCCATGGCCGCGGCCGACCACTCGGTCTCCTTGTCCTCGACCGGGTGGGGGGCGTGGTCGGTGGCGACGACGTCGATCGTGCCGTCGGCCAGCGCGGCGCGCAGCGCCTCGACGTCCTCGCGGGTGCGCAGCGGCGGGTTGACCTTGTAGATCGGGTTGTACGCGCCGACCGGCGACACCTCGACCAGCTCGTCGGTGAGCAGCAGGTGGTGCGGCGTGACCTCGGCGGTGACGTTCCAGCCCTTGGACTTGGCCCAGCGGATGATCTCGACGGAGCCGGCGGTGGAGACGTGGCAGACGTGCAGGCGGGAGCCGACGTGCGCGGCCAGCAGGCAGTCGCGGGCGATGACGGCCTCTTCGGCGACGGCGGGCCAGCCGGTCAGACCCAGCCTGCCGGACACCACGCCCTCGTTCATCTGCGCGCCCTCGGTGAGCCTGGGCTCCTGGGCGTGCTGGGCGACGACGCCGTCGAACGCCTTGACGTACTCCAGGGCGCGGCGCATCAGCACCGCGTCGGACACGCACTTGCCGTCGTCGGAGAAGACCCGGACCCCGGCGGCGGAGTCGGCCATCGCGCCCAGCTCGGCGAGCTGCCTGCCCTCCAGGCCGACGGTGACGGCGCCGACCGGCTGCACGTCGCAGTGGCCGAACTCGCGGCCGAGCCGCCACACCTGCTCGACCACCCCGGCAGTGTCGGCGACGGGCGAGGTGTTGGCCATGGCGTGCACGGCGGTGTAGCCGCCGCGGGCGGCCGACTGGGTGCCGGTCTGGACGGTCTCGGCGTCCTCGCGGCCCGGCTCGCGCAGGTGGGTGTGCAGGTCGACCAGGCCGGGCAGGGCGATCGCGCCGCCGCCGTCGACGACGTCACCCAGCCCCTGGTCGCCCGGCCCCTGGAGGCCGGGGCCGATCTCGGCGATGACGCCGTCGGCGATGCGGATGTCGGCCGGCTCGCCGCCCAGGACGCGGACGTTCCTGATGATCATCGTTCGCTCGTTTCGCTCGCTCACTGTGCGGTCTCTCCCCCGAGGAGCAGGTACAGGACGGCCATGCGGATGGTCACGCCGTTGGCGACCTGCTCGACGATGGTCGAGCGCGGGGAGTCGGCCACCTCGGCGGCGATCTCCATGCCCCGGTTCATCGGCCCGGGGTGCATCACGATGGCGTCGTCCGGCATCTTGGCGAAGCGGTCGCGGTCGAGGCCGTAGCGGCGGGAGTACTCGCGCTCGCTGGGGAAGTAGGCGGCGTTCATCCGCTCCTTCTGCACCCGCAGCATCATCACCGCGTCGGACTTGGGCAGCACCGCGTCGAGGTCATAGGAGACCGCGCACGGCCAGGTGTCGACCGAGACCGGCATCAGGGTGGGCGGTGCGACCAGGGTGACCTCGGCGCCGAGCGTGTGCAGCAGCAGCACGTTCGAGCGGGCCACCCGGCTGTGCAGGACGTCGCCCACGATCGCGACCCTGCGGCCGTCGAGGCCGCCGAGGCGGCGGCGCATGGAGAAGGCGTCGAGCAGCGCCTGCGTGGGGTGCTCGTGAGTGCCGTCGCCCGCGTTGACGACGCTGCCGTGCACCCAGGTGGCCAGGCGGTGCGGCGCGCCGGACGCGCCGTGCCGGATGACCACCGCGTCGGCGCCCATCGCCTCCAGCGTCAGCGCGGTGTCCTTGAGCGACTCGCCCTTGGACACGCTGGAGCCCTTGGCGGAGAAGTTGATCACATCGGCCGAGAGCCGCTTGGCCGCGGCCTCGAAGGAGATGCGGGTGCGGGTGGAGTCCTCGAAGAACAGGTTGACCACGGTGCGCCCGCGCAGGGTCGGGAGCTTCTTGATGGAACGTTCCGAGACTCTCGCCAGCTCCTCGGCGGTGTCGAGGATGAGCAGGGCGTCGTCCTTGGCGAGGTCGCCCGCGGAGATCAGGTGACGGTTCACTTGGCGGACTCCTTCATCAGCAGCACGGCGTCGCGCCCGTCGGTCTCGCGCAGGTAGACCTTGACCTTCTCGCTCTTGGCGGTGGGCAGGTTCTTGCCGACGTAGTCGGCGCGGATGGGCAGCTCGCGGTGGCCCCTGTCGACCAGCGTGGCGAGCTGCACGGCGATCGGCCTGCCGAGGTCGCTGAGCGCGTCGAGGGCGGCGCGGACGGTGCGGCCCGAGAACAGGACGTCGTCGACCAGCACCACGATCCGGTCGTCGACGCCGTCGGGCGGGAGCTCGGTGCGGCCGAGGGGCCTGGCGGGCTTGAGCCGGAGGTCGTCGCGGTACATGGTGATGTCGATCGAGCCGACGGGGATCTTGATCCCTTCGAACTGCTCGATGCGCTCGGCCAGCCGGTGGGCCAGGGTGGCGCCGCGGGTGGGGATGCCGAGGAGGACGACGCCGTCGGCGCCCTTGGTTCGTTCGAGGATCTCGTGTGCGATGCGGGTCAGCGCCCGGTGGATGTCCGGGCCTTCGAGTACGGCCCTGGAAACGGACATGAGAGATCTCACCGCCTTTCCCGCCTCACAGGACGGGTCTTAAAGGGTGTTGGTCGGCACACAGAGTACCAGGGCCTACCAGCCACAACAGGACAGGCCCGGTGGTGCGGTGACGTGGCGTGCGCGGAACGTTCCGCCCCTGGCGAGGAGACGTCTCGAAATTGGCAAAACCCGCCAAAAGGGCATAAAACCGCTCGTCGCGGTCACCCTGGGGGCGTTCGCGCTGACGCTGCTGCCGACCGGTTCACCCGAGGCCCTGCCACATCCCGTGATCAGGTAAATTTCCCGCCAAAGGCCGGATTGACCCCTTTCGTGCAGGGCACGTCCCCGTGAGTCGCAGGCGGTTCCGCCCGCGGCGTTCGGGGGACGGGGGCACGCATGGGACAAGCGCGACCACCGGCGGGCGGCATGACCGCCGCGGCGCGTGCGCGGGTCTCCCCAGCCCCCGGCGGGTTCGGCCTCGGCGCGGCGATGGCGCTGGTGATCGGCAACGTCGTCGGAATCGGCATCTTCCTGCTGCCCTCCGCGCTGGCCGTGTTCGGCGTGCTGAGCCTGGTGGCCATGGCCCTCGTGACCGCCGGCGCGGTCGCGATGGCCCTGGTCTTCGGCAGGCTCGGCGCGCGCATCCCGGTGGGCGGCGGCCCCTACGTCTACGCGCGTGACGCGTTCGGCGAGTTCACCGGCTTCTGGACCGCCTGGTCGTTCTGGCTGACGGCGTGGATCGGCAACGCCGCCGTCGCCGTGGCCTGGACCGGCTATGCGCGCTACCTCATCCAGCAGATGTTCAGGCAGGACGTGAGCGGCGTGGCCGCAGCGATCGCGATCGGGCTGGCCGGCCTCTGGATCCCGGCCGTGGTCAACCTGATGGGCATCCGGGACATGGCCGTCTTCCAGGTCGTCACCACGATCCTGAAGTTCGTGCCGCTGCTGTTCGTCGCCGTCGTCGGGCTGTTCTTCCTCAGCGCCGACAACTTCGGCCCCTTCAACGCCACCGGCGCCGGCTGGGTCAGGGCCGTCTCCATGGCGGGCGCGGTCGCGCTGTTCATCTACACGGGCGTGGAGAGCGCCGCCGTCGCCGCCTCACGGATGAGGGACCCGGCCCGCGACGTCGGCAGGGCCAGCATCCTCGGCGTTTCGGCGTGCGCCGTGCTCTACGTCCTCAGCACCGTCGTCGTCATGGGCACCGTCCCGCACCAGCAGCTCGTCCACTCCGCCGCGCCGTTCGCCGACGCGCTCAACCAGATGTTCGGCGGCTTGGCGGGCGGGCTGGTCATGGCCGCGTGCGCGACCATCTCCGGCATCGGGACCCTGAACGGCTGGACGCTGCTGGCGGCGGAGATGCCGATGGCCGCGGCCAGGGACGGCATGTTCCCCCCCGCCTTCGCCAGGCTGACCCGGCGCGGCGCCCCCTACACCGGCATCCTGATCGGCACCACGCTGGCCTCGCTGATGCTGCTGACCGGCTACACCTCCCAGAACGCCTTCGACACGATCGTGCTGCTGGCCTCCTTCACCACAGTGATCCCGTACTTCTTCTCGGCCGCGGCGCAGCTGTCCTGGCTGGTGACCGGCGCCCGGCGGGTCCAGGGCCGCAGGCTGGCCCGCGACACCACGATCTCCGTGATCGCGCTGCTGTTCGCGTTCTGGATGGCCTACGGCTCGGGCGCGCAGGCGGTGCTCGGCGGCACCCTGATGCTGCTCGTCGGGGTGCCGGTCTACATCTGGATGAAGGCGACGCGCGGGGAGTACGGACCGCGTGACGTCCACGTCTGGGAGGGGATAGACAGACCATGACCTTCCATGTCGATTCCGAGGTGGGCAGGCTCCACCAGGTCCTCCTGCACCGGCCGGACCTGGCGCTCAAGCGGCTCACCCCGACGAACACGGACGAGTTCCTCTTCGACGACGTCCTCTGGGTGCAGCGGGCGGTCGAGGAGCACGAGGAGTTCCAGCGGGTGCTGGAGGCCCGCGGCGTCCGCGTCCACCTGCTGGCCGACCTGATCGTCGAGACGGTCGACATCCCCGAGGCGCGCAAGCACATCCTCGACGCGATCATCGACGAGCGGTTCATGGGCCCCCTGGCCGTGGACGACATCCGCAACACCCTCGACGCCCTGGACTCCAAGACGCTGCAGACGTACCTGACGGGCGGCATCACCAGGCGCGAACTGGTCGCGATGGGCTGCGACCCGAAGTCGATGGCCTACCACTCCATCCCCGACGACGACTTCGTCCTGCCGCCGCTGCCGAACCACCTGTTCACCCGCGACACGTCCTGCTGGGTGTACGACGGGGTGTCGATCAACGCGATGAAGAAGAAGGCCCGCATGCGGGAGACGGTGAACATGGAGGCCGTCTACGAGTTCCACCCGACGTTCGCGGGCGGCTTCGACCATCAGGGGCCGGGCGGCTTCCGCGTCTGGATGCCCGGGCAGTCGGTCGCGCCCGCCACCCTGGAGGGCGGCGACGTGCTGGTCATCGGGCGCGGCGCCGTCCTGGTCGGGATGAGCGAGCGCACCCAGCCGCAGGCGATCGAGATGCTGGCCCGGCGGATGTTCAGGGCCGGCTCGGCGCGGAAGATCGTGGCGCTGCTGATGCCGAAGGCGCGCGCCTTCATGCACCTCGACACCGTGATGACGATGGTGGACGTGGGCGTGTTCACCAAGTACGCGGGCCTGGGCATGCTGCCGTCGTACACGATCGAGCCGGGCGACAACGACAAGGAGGTCAAGGTCACCGACCATCCCCCGCAGGACATGCACAGAGCCATCGCGCGGGCGCTGGACCTCGACGACGTCACGGTGCTCACCCCCACCCAGGACGTCTACGCCGCCGAGCGCGAGCAGTGGGACGACGGCTGCAACGTGCTGGCCGTCGAACCGGGCGTGGTCGTCGCCTACGAGCGCAACACGACCACCAACAACTTCCTGCGCGACAACGGCGTCGAGGTCATCACGATCCGGGGCAGCGAGCTGGGCAGAGGGCGCGGCGGCCCGCGCTGCATGAGCTGCCCCCTCGAGCGCGACGGCATCTGAGAGGGGAGCCGCATGCGGGTCATCGTCGCGCTGGGGGGCAACGCGCTGCTCAGACGCGGGCAGAAGCCGGACGCGAGACTGCAGGTCGGCAACGTGGCCGAGTCGGTCAAGACGCTGGCCAAGCTGGCCGAGAAGCACGAGCTGATCATCACGCACGGGAACGGGCCGCAGGTCGGCATGCTGGCGCTGGAGAGCACCGCCGACCCCAACCTGACCAGGCCGTACCCGTTCGACACGCTGGGCGCCGCGACGCAGGGCATGATCGGCTACTGGATCCTCCAGGCGCTGCAGAACGCGCTGCCCGGCAGGCAGGTCATGGCCATGGTCACGCAGACCCTGGTGTCGGCCGTCGACCCGGCCTTCGAGAACCCGACCAAGTTCGTCGGCCAGGTCTACGACCAGCAGGAGGCCGAGAAGCTGGCCAAGGAGTACGGCTGGACGGTCAGGGCCGACGGCGAGTACTGGCGGCGGGTCGTGCCCTCCCCCGCGCCGCAGCGCGTGGTGGAGACCCGGCTGATCCGCAGGTCGGTGCGCGAGGGCGTCGTCGTGGTCTGCGCGGGCGGGGGCGGCGTGCCGGTCATCCGCGACGCCCAGGGACGGCTGACGGGGGTCGAGGCGGTCATCGACAAGGACCTCACCGCGTCCATGCTGGCCGAGGCGCTGGAGTGCGACGCGTTCCTGATCCTGACGGACGTGCCGCGCGTCATGCGCGACTTCGGCACCCCTGGCCAGAGCGAGATCGCCAACACCACCCCGCACGAGCTTCGCGCCATCGACTTCCCCGCGGGCTCGATGGGGCCGAAGGTGGAAGCGGTCTGCCGGTTCGTGGAGACGACCGGCGACATGGCCGCCATCGGCCGGCTCGACCAGGCCGAGCAGATCCTCGAGGGCGCGGCGGGAACGATCGTGACGCCCAACGCCAGGTGGCCGCTCACCAGCACGCTGTAGGGGGTGTCCAGTGGCCCTGGCCGAACGCCTCTTCCGGACCAAGCCCACCGAGCGCATCATCGCCGAGGGCGGCCACGGCGAGGGCGGCGAGCTGCGCCGCACGATGTCGCTGTGGCAGCTCACGCTGTTCAGCGTCGGCGCGACGCTCGGCACCGGGATCTTCGTCATCCTCGGCCAGGCCGTGCCCAAGGCGGGGCCGTCCGTGGTCCTGTCGTTCGTGCTGGCCGCCATCACGGCGCTGTTCTCCGCGCTGTCGTACGCCGAGCTGGCCGGGACGATCCCGGTGTCCGGCTCGTCCTACTCCTACGCCTACGCCACGCTGGGCGAGATCGTCGCGTGGGTGTGCGGATGGTGTCTCATGCTGGAGTACGCGGTGTCGGTCGCGGCCGTCGCCGTGGGGTGGGGCGAGTACCTGAACGCGTTCCTGCGCAGCCTGTTCGGCTTCACCCTGCCCGACGCGATCACCCGGTCCCCGGGGCAGGACGGCGGGGTGGTCAACGTCGCGGCGATCGTGATCGTGGCGCTGGCCACCTGGCTGCTGCTGCGCGGAGCCTCGGAGAGCGCGACGGCCAACGCGGTCTTCGTGCTCATCAAGATCGCGGTGCTGGGGTTCTTCTGCGTGGTGGCCTTCACCGCGTTCACGTCCGGAAATTTCACGCCTTTCGCACCGATGGGGATCGCAGGCGTGACGGCGGCGGCCTCACAGGTGTTCTTCTCCTACATCGGCTTCGACGCCGCGTCCACGGCGGGCGAGGAGGCCAAGAACCCCAGGCGCGACCTGCCTCTGGCGATCATCCTCTCGCTGGCCATCGTCACGCTCATCTACGTCCTGGTCGCCGTGGCCGCCATCGGGGCCATGCCGTGGACCCAGTTCAACCCGCGCAGCACCGAGGCGAGCCTGTCGTACATCGTGGACCTCGCCAGCGGCGCCAGCTGGCCGGGCCTCGTCATCTCCTTCGGCGCGGTCATCGCGATCGCCAGCGTGGTGCTCACCGTCATCTACGGCCAGACCCGCATCCTGTTCGCGATGTCGCGCGACGGGCTGATCCCGCGCGTGTTCCAGAAGGTCGACCCGCGCCACCAGGTGCCGGTCGCCAACACGCTCATCGTCGCCGTGTTCATCTGCGTGCTCGCCGGGCTGGTGCCGCTCGGCCAGCTCGCCGAGGCCACGAGCATCGGCACCCTGTTCGCGTTCGGGATCGTCAACGTCGGCGTGCTCGTCCTGCGCTACCGCAGCCCCGAGCTGCCGCGCAGCTTCCGCACGCCGCTCTTCCCCGTCACGCCGGTGCTCGGCGCGGTGTTCTGCGTCGTCGTGATGGCCGGGCTCGCCTCCGTCACATGGGCGGCGTTCGGGCTGTGGATGCTCGTGGGCCTCGCCTGCTACTTCCTGTACGGCTATCGCCACTCGCGGCTGAATGCCGAGGTGTCCTGATGAAGATCGACAACGTCCTGGCCGGGGCCATCCCCGAGCCGCGGGGCCGCGACGGGCTGGTGCTGGCCGTGCTGCTCGCCAGGCAGGCCCAGGCGCGCCTGACCGTGGCGACCATCCAACCGCCCGTCTGGACCGCACCGGGGCCCGCCAGGGCCGACCAGAGCGCCTGGAGCGCCTACCTCAGGGAGCAGGCCGCCGCCACCCTGGCGCAGGCCCGCCAACTGGCGGGCGACGACGCCGACTGCGTCGCGCAGACCCACAGGGGCAGCGGGCGCGGCCTGGTGGACCTGGCCCGCAAGCTCGGCGCGGACGTCGTCGTGATCGGCTCGGCGCCGCGCGGCGGCAAGGGGCGCATCTCGGTCGGCAGCACCGCCGACCAGCTCCTGCACTCCTCGTCGGTGCCGGTGCTGCTCGCGCCCAAGGGCTACGCGGAGGCGCCTCCGCCCGCCTTCGCGCGGGTCACCCTCGCCTACCGTCGCGGACGCTGCGCCGACGCCGCGGTCAAGGAGGCCGCGCAGGCCGCGGTCTCGCTGGACGTCCCGCTGCGGCTGGTGACGCTGGTGCTCAGCAGCGGCCGTAGGGCCAGGATCGAGCGGGACATGCTGCTCCGGCTGCGTGAGCAGGCCGCGGCCGACCTGAAGGCGGTGGCCAGGGGGCAGCGGCGGCGGGTGCAGGTGGAGCTGGAGGTGCTGGAGGGCAGGAACGTGGGTCACGCCATGAGCACCACGCAGTGGCAGCCGGGCGAGCTGATCGTCTGCGCCTCCAGCGGGACGGGGCCGCTGCGGCGGGTTTTCCTGGGCGACACGTCCATTAAGATCGTTCAGGCGGCGATCAGGCCTGTCATGATTCTCACCCGGCAGGTCTGAGCGGAGTGCGTTACTCGTCGAACTGTGACGAAGTACAGATGCCTCTGGGGCAAGAGGGGCGATCGAGACGTTCCATCCCGGACCGGATTCGGCATCTTTTTTCCAATCAGCTTGACCTTAGGCGTCCACCCCTTTACCGTCACTGTGCGTAACCACACCGCGCGGCGTTCTGGGGTAAAACCCGGAACCTCGGCTACCGATGGTGCCGACCTTTCGGCACCGGACCCCCGGTGGCTCTGGCATACGCCGCAAGGGAGCACAATCTACTGATAGCGATACATACGAGAGCCGGGGGGCCACACGATGCCGTCTGAGTACGCAAAGTCGCTGGGTGCACGACTCCGCGCCATCCGCACCCAGCAGGGCCTGTCCCTGCACGGAGTCGAGGAGAAGTCGCGTGGCAGGTGGAAGGCCGTGGTCGTGGGCTCGTACGAGCGTGGCGACCGCGCCGTCACGGTGCAGAAGCTTGCCGAACTTGCCGACTTCTACGGGGTGCCGGTGTCCGAGCTGCTGCCGGGCGGAGCCGCGCCCAGCCCGCTCGGTCCGACGCCCAAGCTCGTGATCGACCTGGAGCGCCTGGCCACGCTGCCGAAGGAGAAGGCGGGTGCGCTCGCCCGCTACGCGGCGACGATCCAGAGCCAGCGTGGTGACTACAACGGCAAGGTCCTGTCGATCCGCCAGGAGGACCTGCGTTCCCTGGCCGTGATCTATGACAAGTCGCCGAGCGAGCTGACCGAGGAGCTCATCAGCTGGGGCGTGCTCGACGCCGAGGCCCGCAGGGCCGTCGAGGCCTTCTGAGAGCACCTTTGAGGGGCGTGCCACCCACCGGCGCGCCCCTTCCGCCACCCCGACCCACCTCCGG
The DNA here is from genome assembly GCF_040614375.1 of Nonomuraea sp. NPDC005983. Taxonomy (NCBI): domain Bacteria; kingdom Bacillati; phylum Actinomycetota; class Actinomycetes; order Streptosporangiales; family Streptosporangiaceae; genus Nonomuraea; species Nonomuraea sp. NPDC005983. Next base: position 21,799 of record NZ_JBEXUP010000064.1, on the reverse strand, counting down.
CCACCGCGACCACGGCCCGTCCAGCCGATGCGCGTTCGGCTGGTGTGTGTTCAGTAGGCTTCGATGCTGCCGTCCACGCGGAGTTTGCGGCGGGCGCGCTCGTAGAACGTCGTGCCCAGCCGTACGACCTGGGCCGCGGCCGGAAGGGCGGTGACCGTGATGCTGTCGCCTGGACACAGGTGGCCGACCACCGCTCCGTCGACCTCGACGGCCAGCCTGCCGCTGCTGTGCAGCACCTCCAGCGTCACCGCCTCGTCGGCGGGCAGGACCAGCGCCCGGTTGAACGCCGAGTGCGCCGCCGCCGGGACGACCAGCACCGCCGCCACCCTCGGCGAGACGACAGGCCCGCCCGCCGAGAAGCTGTAGGCGGTGGACCCGGTGGACGTGGCCACGATCACCGCGTCAGCCGCGTACCGGACGAACGGGTCGCCCGCCGGGGTGACCAACACGGCGGCCAGCCCCTCACCCGGGATGCGAGCCAGCGCGATGTCGTTGAACGCGATCACGTCCAACGGGCCGCCGAGCGTGGTGCGCACCGCCATCCGGGGCTCGATCGTGTAGTGGTGACGGTCGATGGCCGACAACGTCGCCGGCAACTCCTCCACGTCGATCTCGGCGAGGAAGCCCAGCTTTCCGAGGTTCACTCCGAGGACGGGCGTGGGACGTCCCGCGATGAGCCGCATGGTGCGCAGCATCGTGCCGTCGCCGCCCAGGCTCACGAGCAGATCGGCACGATCCACCAGCGTGCAGGCATCGACCGCGACGGCCGTGCAGTCGATCCGTCCGACCTCCTCGTGCAGCCCGAGAACGGTGACCCCGTGGCCGGCGGCCCACCTCACGATGGTGTCGATCGCCTCTTTGGAGTCGCGCTTCGGATGCAGCACCAGCCCAACCGTCCCAACCATCCCCATATGCCCACTGTATGGTCTCGGCCCTATCCCGCCATCGGCCCCGCGCACCCACTTGCCCAGCCCGCCGATAAGTGCCCGAACGCGCCTGCCGGGAGAACACCAGAACAATCACCGAGCGCTTGACCGCTGCCCGGACTCTCCTATCAGGCCGGCGTAAACAACCCGGGGCACCGCCAGAGGGGAAACATCTGAACATCGAGCCCCGGAGCGCTCTGACCTCGCTGAGTAAGCACCTGAGGTCCAGTCCGTAAGCACTAACCGTGCCGTCTTCGAGTACCTGAAACATCACCCCGAAGCGCCCATGCGTTCAGGCCCGAGTGCATGGCGTGCGACTTCGCCTGGTGCAGCACGGCCAGGGAACGCCCACGCCTGACGGACGCGCTGTGCCCCGAGGCCCGGGGAGCCACAGCGGGCTGGAGCGGGCCGGAGGGGGATATCAGCCGGCCAGGGGGACGTTCACCGGGAGTTGGGACTGGGCGGGGGCACCGAGGAGAGTCTCCACCGCAGTGACGAAGGTCTCCGCCTCCGCCAGGAGTTCGTCGGCGTCGGTGGCACTGACGCCACGAACCATGCCCGCTTCGGCGGCCGCGCGCTTGGCGGCGCTCACCGAGAAGAACGCAGCCCACTCCGCCAGCCGGGGCTCCGCCTCCGGCAGCAGCTCCCAGGCGCTACGGAGGCGCCGCCTGCGGCCCTCCATGGGACGCGGTCGGGCGGCCAGGATCGCCGCCGCCGCCCGCAACGCCGCGAGGTGTGCTGCCACATAGCGCGACGCCGGGGTGCGAGCTGTCGCCGCCTCGGCCAGACAGGAACGAGAATCCGTCAGATGTGCCCGGACCGCCGGCGACAACCGGGGCCCTGGCGTATCGCTGAGCCTTGGTGCCATCTTGCGCGCCTCCTTGGAGTCATGGCGGCTCCCGGCGTCCCGCCGGTGAGGCCAACAGTTGCAGACCCCACCGACATTTCCGCCGGGCTGGCCGGACGAGGAGCTTCCCCTCACCCCGTCCGGCCAGGACGCGCCCGATCGTCTCCGCCGACGACGAGGACACGCCCTTCGCCCGTGGAGCCTGATCGCGGGTCTCGCTTGGGGGAAGCGTGGCCCGCGACCAGGTCCTTCGACGTGAGCCGCGAGCCTCACGTCACTAGGTCGAACATAATTTCGATCACGCTCGGTGTCAACCACTTCCACGAACACAGGTTCGACGAAGTCGCGTCGTGAGAGTGCCCGCACGCCTCACGACGCCCCGACCCGGTTGCGGGCAGGCGGGGGCGGGGGACGGGGAGGCACCGCAGCGCGGAGGCAGCAGATGAAGGCACCCGGGCAGCGCAACGGGCCACGCGGCGCCGCCTAATCGGACGGCAGCAGCAGCGGGCAGCAGATGGCCGGGGGCGGCGGCGGGCGACGCGGCGGCCCTGGGGGCGCTGACGTCCAGCGCGCGGGCGCGGCATGGCACCGGTTCGGGCTCACCGGTCGGAGGAGCTACGCGGCGCAGCGCCTCCGACCGCCCGGACACGGCCGTCACGATCGGGTGGTCACGCGGCGGCCGGTCGTCTGGCGACGCGAGGTCGCCGGAGTGCTAGGACACCGAGATCGCGCCCGACGGGCAGAGGGTCACGGCGCGCTGGACCGCGGCCTCCTGCTCCGCCGGCGGCGTCTCGTCCAGAACCACCACGGTTCCTTCGTCCTCGCTCTGGTCGAAGATCTGCGGCACTGTCAGGGCGCACATGCCCGCGCCGATGCATACCGTCGTGTCTGCCGTAATTTTCATCGTTGACCTACCAGGTGACAGGGAGGCTGTGCACGCCGTAGATGCTCATGTCGGAGCGCATCGGCACCTCCTCGGGTGGTACGGCCAGGCGGAGGCCTGGGAAGCGGCGCAGCAGCGCTGGATAGCCGATGCGCATCTCGACCCTAGCCAACTGCTGACCGAGGCATTGATGGATGCCGTGGCCGAACGTCAGGTGGCTGCCGGCCGGCCGGGTGACGTCGAGGTGGTCGCCGCCGGGGAAGCGCTCGGGGTCACGGTTGACCGCCCCCAGGGAGATCGTGACGGTCTCCCCCTCCTTGATGAGCCGGCCTTCGATCTCGACGTCCGCCAGGGCGTTCCTGACGGGGCCGAGGTGGATGATCGTGAGGTAGCGCAGCAGTTCCTCGACGCCGTTGTCGACGGTCGAGGGGTCGTCGCGCATGAGGGCGAGCTGGTCGGGGTTGGTGAGCAGGGCGTAGGTGCCGAGGCCGAGCATGTTGGCCGTGGTCTCGTGGCCCGCCACCAGCAGCAGGAACGCGACTCCCGTCAGCTCCTCGTCGTTCAGCTCGCCACTCTCCACGAGGCCGCCGAGCAGGTCGTCGTCGGGCTTGGCGCGTTTGCGCTGGATCAGCCCGTACAGGTACGCGGAGACGCGTTGCATCGCGGCGATCGCGTCCACGGCCTTGGTCTCGAGGTTGACGAGCACCTTGGTGTCGTTCTGGAACTGGTCGCGGTCCTCGTACGGGACGCCGAGCAGCTCGCAGATGACCAGCGACGGGATGGGCAGCGCGAAGGCCTGTACCAGGTCCACGGGCTTGCCGGAGGCGGCCATCCGGTCCAGGCAGGCGCCGGTGATCTCCTCGATCCTGGGTTCCAGCTGCTTCATCCTGCGCACGGTGAACTGGCCGGTGAGCAGCTTACGGAAGCGGGTGTGCTCGGGCGCGTCCATGCGCAGGAAGAAGCCGGGCGGGACGCGGAACTGTTCGCGCATCTCTTTGGTCAGGTCCAGGCGCGCGGGGATGGGTGGGTGCATCCGTTCCGGACGGTTGCTGAAGCGGGGGTCGGCGAGCACGGCCCGGGCGGCGGCGTAGCCGGTGACGAGCCAGCCCTGGTGGCCGTCGGCGTAGGTCATGCGGTGGATGGGCGCCTGTTGTCGTAGCTCGGCGAGTTCGTCGGGTGGGTCGAAGGGGCGTTGACGGGCAAGGGGGTAAGTGAGTTCGGACATGCGGTGCGCTCCTTTCGGCATCAACTCCAGAAAAGCTCGTCGAATGCAAAATTTCAATGGATGAAAAACCCAAAGATGTGCAGTAGAGTTCCGACATGGTGGGACTGCGGGAGCGCAAGAAGCTGCGCACGCGCCAGGCGCTGATCGAGGCCGCACTCCGCCTGTTCGACGAGAGGGGTTACGAGGAGACCACGCTCGCCGAGATCGCCGCCGAGGCGGAGGTGTCGACGCGGACGTTCTTCAGCTACTTCGCGAGCAAAGAGGACGTGATCTTCTTCGACAGCGACGAGCGGATGGAGCGGACGCTCGAGATCCTCGCGTCCAGGGAGCCCGGCGAGCCGCTGGCCGACCTGCTGCTGAGGCTGATCCGGTCGGCGCTGATGTGGGCGAGCGCGGACGACTTCTCGCTGGAGCACAGCGCGGTGCGGATGCGGCTCCTGTCGACGGTCCCCGCGCTCCAGGCCAGGGCGCTGCACCTGCTGTTCGACACCCAGCTCAGGCTCGCCCAGGCCCTCCGCGACGCCTACCCCGACGAGCTGGACGAGGTCGAGGCGGCGACGGCGGTGGGCGGTCTGATCGGCGCGGTGAAGCTGGCCGTCATGGTCAGCCTCAGCAGAGGCGACTCGCACGAGCAGATCCGTGAGACCGTCAGCCGGGCCGCGGACATCGCCATCCGCGGCCTGCACACCATCGGCTGAGCCGCGCACGCTCGCCCGCCGCGTCGCGTCACGGGTTCTCCTTGCGCAGGCGGACGAGGGCGCTGGCGTAGTCGCCTCTGGGCAGGTCGGGGGCGAGCCCCGACGACATGAGGACGGCCCCGTGGTGGACGCGCCCGGTGTCCTCGTCGCGATAGCGGCCGAGCGGGTCGAGCGCGCGGAGGCGGAGCGGGACGAGCGGGGCGCCGTGCGCCACGGGCCCGCGCCAGGCGAGCACGACCACGCGGTCGCCGAACGTGTGCTGCACGCCGTACTCCAGCCTGTGCTGCGTACCGAACTGGACGACGGGCCTGATGTCCTTGTACGCGGCCACCAGCGCGGCGGCCTCGTCGAGCTCGGCGGAGCTCCACTCCAGCAGGTTGCCGCCGAGCCCGAGCGCCCCGGCCATGGCCACGTGGAAGCGGAAGGCGAGGGGGGTGCGGCGGCGGGTGAGCGGGTTGGGGCTGTCGGTCACCCAGGCGGCCATCGCGCGGGCGGGGTAGATCTGGCTGAAGCCGCGCTGGATCGCGATGCGGTCGTGGGCGTCGGTGTTGTCGGACGTCCACACCTGGTCGGTGCGGGACATGATGCCCAGGTCGGTGCGCCCGCCCCCGCCGGCGCACGCCTCGATGCGCAGGTGCGGGTGGTCGGCGCGGAGCCTGTCCATGATCGAGTAGACGGACCTGACGTGCTCGATCCAGAGCCGGTCCTGGTCGGGGCCGCCGGGCCAGCCCGCCTCGGTGAAGGCCCGGTTGCAGTCCCACTTCAGGAAGTCGATCCCGTGCTCGCCGACGAGCTTGTGCAGCCACTTGTGCGCCCAGTCGGCGACGTCCTGCCGGGCGAGGTTGAGCACGAGCTGGTTGCGCAGCAGCGTGCGGGGGCGTCCCGGCATGTGCAGCACCCAGTCGGGGTGCGCCCGGTACAGGTCGCTGTCGGGGTTGACCATCTCGGGCTCGACCCACAGCCCGAACCGCATGCCGAGCCGGTGCACCTCGTCGATGAGCGGCGTCAGCCCCTGGGGGAAGCGGGCGGGGTTGGGCCACCAGTCGCCGAGCCCGGCGCGGTCGCTGGTCCGTCCGCCGAACCAGGCGTCGTCCATCACGAACAGCTCGGCTCCGACCCGGGCGGCGAGCGCGGCGAGCTCCTTCTGGTTGTCCTCTGCGGCCTCGAAGCCGACGGCCTCCCAGGCGTTGTAGAGCACCGGGCGCGGCTCGTCGGGGACGGGCAGGACGTGCCTGGCGACGTGCTCGTGCCAGCGACGGCTGGCTCCGCCGAACCCGTCGGGCGCGTACACGCCCGAGAACACGGGCGTGGTCCACTCCTCGCCGGGTTCCAGCCGCCAGGTGAGCCCCTCGTGGCCGGCTCCGCCCGTCCAGGTCGCGTGCCCGGAGGGGGTGTGGGTGACGGTTACGCGCCAACTGCCGCTCCAGGCCAGCGCGCCGCTCCACACCTCGCCGTGCTCCTCGGTCGCGTCGCCGCCGTCGAGCATGAGCCACGGGTTGGCGTGGTGGCTGCTCAGCCCGCGCCGGCTCGTCAGGACGGTCTCCCCCACGGCCAGTTCGACGCGGCGCAGCCCGTTCTCGGCGCTCCACCCGCCGACGGCGTGGCTCAGCCGGTAGCCGGGCAGCGCGGGAACGCTCCAGGCGGCGGAGTCGCAGCGCAGGACCGTCACCGGCACCTCGGTGCGCAGGGTGGTCCAGCGTTCCACGGCGTCGCTGTCGGGGTGCACGCGGTAGTGCAGGTCCACCTCGAAGGGGTGCAGCGCGTCCCTGAACCGGACGGTCAGCCCTCCCCCGTCGATGGTGTGGCCGAGGTGGCGCCAGTCGACGCCGCGCACGCCGTCGGGGAAGGCGATCTGCAGCGAGGGCGGGTCGAAGCGGGCGCCCGCCTCGGTGACCAGCTCCTCCCCTGCCCTTCTGCCGTCGAAGCTGCTGGCGGGGGGCGCCTGCTCGCGGGGCAGCGTCACGGCCTGCTCCACGGTCAGCTCCGGCCCCCAGTGCAGGTGGACGGGCACGTCGCCGTCGTCCAGGCCGAGGACGTAGCAGGTGGAGGGGGTGCGCAGCACGTACGTGCGGCTGGCGGCGTCGAAGGTCACCGAAGACATGCCCCGGAGCCTAGGTTCAACCCGTCGGCAATTCAATTCTTGACGAAGTTAATTACCTCGACTATGCGTTGGCAGCCCCCCTTTGGCGGCTCGCCAAATTCCTTTCCTAACGAAGTTAATTTGATACGATGCCTGCCATGCTCGCACCGCTCACCACACCCGCGGCGGCCACCGTGTTCACCATGGTCCTGACGCAGGGGCCCGTCTCCAGGGTGGAGATCGCCAGGCGCACCGGGCTGTCCTCGGCCGCCGTCACCAAGGCCGCCCGCCCCTTCATCAAGGCGGGCTACCTGGAGGAGCTGGAGGCCACCGAGCGCCCGGGGCCCGGCGCCGGGCGTCCGGCGAGCCCGCTGGCCATCAGGCCCGACCGCGAGTTCTTCACCGGCGTGAAGATCACCGACGACGAGCTGATCGGCGTGGTGACCGATCTGCGCGCCCAGGTGCTGGTGTCGGCGCACCGCCCGCTCTCGGCCTCGACGGTCGAGGGCGTGCTGGCACAGCTGACCGAGCTGGTCGCCGACCTGCTCGCCACCGACCCGGCCTACGGCCAGCGCTGCCACTCGCTCGGCCTGGCCGTCTCCGGCGACGTCGACAAGGCCGGCGGGCTGGTGCGCTACTCCCCCTTCCTCGGCTGGCGGCAGGTGCCGCTGGCCCGGCTGGCCGCCGAGGCGACCGGCCTGACCGTCACGGTCGAGAACGACGTCAAGGCGCTCACCGTGGCGGAGCAGTGGTTCGGTGAGGGCGTCGGCGCGTCCTCGTTCGCGCTGGTCACGGTCGGCGTCGGCGTCGGCTGCGGGCTGGTGGTGAACGACCGGGTGGTGGCCGGCTCGCACGGCGTGGCCGGGGAGATCGGGCACATCCCGGTGAGCGGCGATGAGCCCGTGTGCCACTGCGGCGGGCGCGGCTGCGTGGAGGCCGTCGCGGGCACCGCGCCGATCGTGGCGGCGGTCCGGGCGGCCTGCGGCGACCCGACGCTGACCATCGACGGCGCCATCGACGCCGCGCACGCGGGCGACCCCGCGGCCGGCGAGGTGTTCGCCCGCGCGGGCCACGCGATCGGCCTGGCCATGGCGGCCATGGCCAACCTCGTCGGCCCCGAGCGGATCATCGTGACCGGCGACGTCCAGGGGCTGGCGTCCTACGACCGGTTCGAGGAGCAGATCAGCCGGTCGTTCGCGAGCCAGGCGTTCGGCGCGGCGGCCGACTGCACGCTGATCCTGCGGCCGCGCCCCTTCGAGCAGTGGGCGCGCGGCGCGGCCGCCGTCGCCATCCAGACCCTCTTCACCCTCCAGGAGCGTCAGTGACGACAGCGCCGGGCATCTGGCAACCGCACGACAGCGCGCCGGCCGAGAGCCAGGAGGTGCGCGTTCCCACGGGGCTGGGGGTCACGCTGGAGGTCTCGGCCGCGGCCGAGCCGGCGTGGACGGTCACCGAGCTCGCCGACGGGGTCGTGGAGGTGGAGATCACACCCGACAGGCCCGCCGTCGTCCGGGTGGCCTGGCGGGTGCCCTGCGTGGACGTGACGGCGTTCTGGGCCGCCGACGGCGGCGAGCACCGGGGCCTGCCGCCGTTCTGGCGCAAGCCGCGCACGGCGGCGCTGGAGAAGAACGCCCCGGTCGGGTGCCTGGTGGGCGCCGGCGACGTGGCCGTGTGCACCTACGCGGTGGGCGAGGTGGTCAGGCCGGTGCGCACGCGCACCGGGGTGGTGGAGGAGACCGGCGACTTCGGGTTCTGGGCCGAGCACGACGCGGCCCCCGCGGCCGGGCTGGTGCTCCGGCTGGACCTGAGCCGCCGCCCCTTCGCCACCACGCTGGCCGACGTGGCCGCCTGGTGGCGCTTACGCGCCGAACCCGTGCCGGACGTGCCACGCCTCGCCCGGATGCCCGCCTACTCGACGTGGTACGCGATGCAGCAGCACGTGGACACGGCCGGCGTGGAGCGGCAGGCCGGCCCCGCGGCCGGGCTGGGCTGCGAGATGATCATCGTGGACGACGGGTGGCACAGCGACGACCGGGGGCGGGGGTACGGCTACGTCGGCGAGTGGGAGCCGTCGGCCGCGGCCTTCCCCGACATCTCCCGGCACGTCGCCCGGGTCAGGGACGAGGGGCTGGCCTACCTGCTGTGGTACGCGCTGCCGTTCGTCGGCCGCCACACCGCCCTGTGGGACCGCGTCCAGCCGTACACGCTGACGTACAAGGAGCACATGAACGCGGTCATCGTGGACCCGCGCTACCCGTACGTCCGCGAGCTGCTGGCGGGCCATCTGTCGCGGGCCGTCCAGGAGTGGGGCATGGACGGCCTGAAGATCGACTTCATCGACCAGTTCGCCGTGGACGACCCGCCCGCGCCCGGGCCCGAGGCCGACTGCGAGACGGTCAACGAGGGCGTGCGCAGGCTGCTGGCCCTGCTGCCGCGCGAGTGCCTCGTCGAGCTGCGCCAGCCGTACGTGAGCCCGGGGCTGTGGCCGCACGCGACGATGATCCGGGCGTCCGACTGCCCGCTGAGCCCCGCGCACAACCGGCAGCGCACGGTGGACCTGCGGCTGATCGCGGGGCCGCTGGCCGTCCACGCCGACATGCTGATGTGGCACCCGTCGGAGAGCCCGGAGCAGGTCGCGGCGCAGCTCGTCAACGTGCTGTTCGCGGTGCCGCAGATCTCGGTGGACCTGACCGCCCAGACACCGGAGCAGACCGAGACGCTCCGCTTCTGGCTCGCCTTCTTCAGGGAGCACGCGGACGTGCTCCAGCACGGCGACTTCCAGCCGGCCCGCCCCGACCTCGGCTACCCCCAGGTCACCGCGAGCGCCGGCGATCAGGTGATCACGGCCCGCTACGCCCCGCTGCCCGTCGAGGCGCCCGCCACGGGCACGCTCTGGGTGGCCAACGCCGACGCCTGCACAGACGTGCTCCTCAGGGTCCGCACGCCCGGCACGGCGCAGGCCACCGTGTTCGACTGCCAGGGCCGGACCGTGAGCTCCGGCCCCGTGTCGCTCTCCCCCGGCCTGCACCCCGTCACCGTCCCCACCGGAGGGCTGCTCAGGCTCGATCGCTAGCGGCAGGTGCGGAGCATGTTGCCCAGGGCCTTCTTCTCCCGGGGCGTCACGCGCAGGTCGTAGTGGTGTTTGACGGTGATCCAGGAGCGGGCGTAGGTGCACCAGTAGCCCCTCACCGGCGGACGCCAGTTGGCGGGGCTGTGGCCGCCCTTGGCGAGGTTGACCTTCTCGCTGACGGCGACGAGCTCGGGGCGCTTCAGGTCGTTGGCGAAGGCGCGGCGCCGGGCGGCGTTCCAGGTGTTCGCACCCGAGATCCAGGCGTTGGCCAGCGGCACGAGGTGGTCGACGTCGATCTGGGCCGTGCTGGTGAGCTTCCTGCCGTCGTAGCGGCTGTACCAGACGCCGCGGACCGCGCGGCAGGAGCGGTCGCGGCGGACGCCGCGGCCGTCGCGCTTCAGCACGATCTCCCGGGTGTCGCAGGCCCCGTACTGCCTGCCCCACCCGGGCAGGAACCGGTCGTGACGGTAGCCCTTCAGCGAGCCCGCCCGGCCCACCCTGAGGTCTGTGAGCAGGCTGCGGGAGTCGGCCAGCCCGGCCGGTTCCGGCAACGCCGGCGGCGGCGGAGCGACGTGGACGTACGGGATGAGCGCGATTACCAGGAGGTTGCTCATGCTTCACCAGTATCAACCACGTCACAATCTGTCACGTGAAGTAGTCAAGCTACGACGATGAGTCAACAAAGGTGTGGCGATCACGGCATCACCGCCGCCGTGTCGTGCGTGTGCGGCGCCCGCTCCTACGCGTCCTGGGCGGCGTCGAGCAGCAGCCGCCGGTTGCGCGCGGCGTCGGCGCGCAACCCGCCCGTCTCCCTGACCATGGCCGTACCCGACCGCCGCCGGACCAGTCGGTCACATTAGCTGGGAGCCTTCCGCAGCCGGTCGAGGAACTGGGCCTCATACAGCGAGGGCGGCGTCAGGCCGGGCTGGTTGGCGCCCTCGATGTAGCCTTCGGGCTGCTTGAAGGGGCCGTCGCCGGTGATCGTCCCGCGGCAGCCGATGGCGTAGTTCTGCGCCGTCGGCGGCTTCTGCACGATCAGCCTGCTGGTCGAGACGTCGCAGTTCCAGGCCACCGAGTGCGCGGCCGACCAGCCGTGCGAGGTGCCGTAGCGGCCCCGGTTGTACAGGCCGAGCGTGTAGTCGTAGTGCGGGTCGATGTCGCGGTGCCCGTCGTAGAGCAGGCCCTGCGACCAGCGGCGATGCCCTTCGCTGGAGTTGAGCGCGTACTCGGCCGTACCGCGCAGGAAGACGACGCCCGACACCGTGCTGTGGCCGTTGGTGACGAAGGCGTGCCTGGACTTGTAGGCGTAGCAGTCGCGGAACAGGATCTGCTGCGAGTGGACGTAGGTGTTGAAGTTGTAGCGCCTGCTGCCCGTGACGATGCTGACGGGGTCGATCGCACGGCAGTTCTGCACGGTGGCCCGCGTCGTCTCCTGGGTGGCGACCCCGGCCTGGGTGAAGTGCAGCATCGTGCAGTCGCGCACCCAGGAGTCCTCGGTGCGCAGCAGCAGGATCGCGTTGTAGGCGTGGTCCTCGTCCTGCTCGGGGTCGCCGTGGTACTCGATGTCCACCCGGAGCCGTTCCACCCCGACCTGGGTGACGAGCCCGGCCCGGTCCCACGTGTAGACGGAGGACGTGGCGAGCGCGCGATTCAGGTGATTGAACACCGGAACATCGATCTTCACGACATTTCCGGAAATCTCGCGGATGTAGCGGTTGTAGATGATCGGGTGCTCCCCCACCTTCCACGCCGGGCCGACGTCGTGGCCGCCGTAGTCGACGGCCTTGAGCCACTCCTCCGAGCAGGGATGGTAGATCACGACGTTGTCCCCGGGGCGCAGCCCTCCCGCGTTCGCCACCTCGAACTCACGCGACCCCACCTGGACGAAGTCCGTGGTGATGTCGGTGCGGGTTCCCGGCACCTCCCCGGCCCAGCCCCCGCCCCCGGCCCCACCGACGACGATCACGTCCCGGTCCTTCGGGTTGTTCCCGGTGGCCCTGATGATCGTGTTGCCGGCAGGGTCCTCGCCGTCACCGACGCCGCGCAGCACCATCCCGTCGGCCCGCACGTACAGCGTGCCGGCGACCGGGTAGAGGCCCGGCAGCAGGAGCAGCGCGCCGCGCCGCTCCCTGGGCAGGGCCGCGACGGCGTCCAGCGCCGCCTGGATGTGCTGCGTGTTGTCGCCTTCGACCGGTCTGATCGTCCTGACGACCGGGACGTGCGGGATCGGCCGCTCCCCGTTGCGGTAGCCCGCGTGGCTGAAGTCGGGGATGCGGTTGCCCTCGGCGTCCTGCCCGTAGCCGAGCCGTCCGCGCTTGTCGTAGTACACCAGCTTGGACTGCCAGAACGTCGCCGCGCTCGCGGGCGTGCCGCCGGCCGCCGCCGTGAGCGCCAGCGCGCCACCGGCCACGAGCAGCCCGCGCCTGGTGAGGTCGAGTGCCATGAGGGTGCCTCTCTCTGGGGGGACGGCCCGCGCCCGGCCGGGCGCGGGCCGCGCAAGGGGGCTACTTGATGACGATCTTGTCCAGCTCCGGCCCGCGGGCGTTGAGGTCGAAGAAGCGGAGCGTGTTGACCCCGGCCACCAGGTTCACCGGGACGGTGGCGGTGGTCACGGCGTCCTTGGTCCCGGTCATCGGCACCTCGAAGGAGTCGGCGCCGTTGACGCTGACCCGGAACGACTGCGCGCCGTCCACCAGCGCGTGCACGGTCATCTGCCTGGTGCCGGTGGTCTCCGACAGCACGCCCTTGACCACGGCGTAGTCGTAGACGTTGCCGCCGATCAGGATCACCTTGCGCCCGCCGGAGCAGACCGCGCAGTAGGCGGGTTCGGCCGCGCCCTCCCACACGTTGCCGACCCGCTCGGCCTCGTACGCGCCGGGGCTCCTGTCGGGTGGCGGCAGCGTGACCGGCGGGGTCGCCGGGCCGAGCTGCCACGCCTTGAGGTCCCTGACGAGCAGGTAGGTCTCCTGCAGCCCGGCGCTCTTGATGCTGCGGTAGATGCCCCACTTGGGCCGGTTGTACTGCTCCTGGGTCCACCACAGGTCGATGTTGTCGGCCCGCTGGTCGACGATGGTCCGGCGGCCGTCCTGGAGCACCCAGCGCAGGTAGCCGTCGTCGCCCGAGTTGAACTCGATCGTGGTGGTGACCCACTTGTTCTGGATCGGCTCCAGGTCGGTGGTGGCGAAGTCGTGCGACTTGTTGTCCTCCAGCGTCCAGTAGCGGGCGGCGATCTTCTGCACGCCGCCGATGACCGGCAGCGAGATCTGCGCGATCGGGGTGCCGACGTCGGAGTTCTTGAGCTGCCAGATGTGGGTGAAGCCGGTGGTGGCGTCCAGGGTGTCGGGGATGTACATCTGGTAGGAGATCCGCCAGGTCTGGTCCTTGCGGATCTCCAGCGGCGTGCCGTCGTGCGCGCGCATCCCGCGGACCTCGTTGCGCATCCGGTCGGAGCCGTCGCGGTCCTCCAGATGCGCGGTGAACCGCCAGGCGTCCCTGCCGGCGCTGACGTGCGGCAGCCCCTCCGGGTGCGAGCCGCGCCGGTCGTCCTCCAGCGCCTCGAAGGCGTTGACGCCGTCCTTGGCCGGGCTCGGGTTCCAGCGCAGCTCCCAGCGGGGCTGGTGGACGTCCGGATCGGCCGACGCCGGCAGGGCGGTGGCTGGCAGGGCGGTGGCTGGCAGGGCGGTGGCTGGCAGGGCGGTGGCGGTCAGCGCGAGGGACAAGGCGGCCAGGGTGCCGCTCCGGCGCTTGCTCATGTGGTCGGTCTCCTCAGGTGGAGGGTGAACCCGCCGTTGGCGGATACGGCGAGGTCGAGCTCGCCCCCGGCGGCGACCGTGACCGTCTCGGCGAGGATGCCGTCGTCAGGGGCGTCCTGGTAGATGTCCGCCTCCCACTCCCCCTCGCCGAGGAAGTCGAGCGGCACGGTGAGCGTGCGGGCCTCGCCCGACACGCCCGCGCCGACGAACCACTCGCCGCCGCTCCTCCTGGCCAGGAGGATGTGGTCGGCGGGGTCGCCGGAGAGCAGCCGCGTGTCGTCCCATGCGGCGGGGACGGCGGAGAGCAGCCGCAGCGCGTCCGGCCGGGCCTGGTAGGCCTCGATGCCGTCGGCGAAGTGCTGGATCCCGGATTCGAAGATCACGGATAGCGCGAGCTCGAACCCGGCCGAGATGGTGCGAACCGCGGTGAAGGTGCACGGGGTGAAGTCCATCGGGCCCTGCACGTTGCGGGTGAACGCGAGCGACAGGTAGTGGGTCGGCTGGTAGAGCGGCAGCTTGCCGGGCTTCGGCTTGATCCACTCCGCGCCCTTGACGGCCTCGGCGGTCATGAACTGCGGCCAGGTGCGTTCGGTGCCGCGCGGGATGGTGCCGCCGTGGAAGACGACCATGAGCCGGAGCCTGGCGGTGGCGGCCAGGATCGCGTCGAACCAGCGCATCCGGTCCTGGCCGTCCGACTCGGTGAAGTCGATCTTCACGCCGACCGCGCCCCACTCCTTCCACAGGGCGAGCTTCTCGCGGTGCTCCAGCTCGGTGTCGACGTGCTGCCAGTGCGACCAGAGCCAGATCCCGACGTCCTTGCCCGCGGCGTAGGCGATCAGCTCGGGCATCCACTCCTTGTTCCAGCCGGCGTCGGCGAGCACGTACGGCCAGCCGTTGGCGGCGGCGAAGTCGACCCAGCGTTTCTGCGCGTCCAGGTCGCGGGTCGAGGGCCCGTCGGACCACCACGACCAGGCCGCCGCGCCCGGCCTGATCCAGGACGTGTCCTCGATCTCAGACGGCGCGGCCAGGCTGGTCACCAGGTCGCTCTCGACGATGGCGGCCAGGTCGCCGAGGATCATCGTCCGCCAGGGCGTGACCAGGGGGCTGGCCGAGGTCACGTACGGGTCGGGCAGGTCGAGCCTGAAGGCGTCGCCGTCGAAGCGCAGCCGGGAGCCGGCGTAGCCGCTGTCCAGGTTCGACTCGGTGACGAGCATCCAGGTGTCGCCGATCTGGAACAGCGACGGGTAGCCGTACAGGATGCGCTCGGCCTCGCCGACCGTGGTGTGGTGGTGGATCTCCTCGTAGTCGCTGCGCCCGTTCTCGTACGGCAGGAGCACCGCCCGCGCCTCGTCCGAGACGACATACTCCGAAATTTCCTCGCAAACCGTGACGGGTCCGGTCCAGGGCACCGTGTAGCGGTACGCCACCCCATGTCCGCCGATCCTGACCTGCAGGTCGAGCCGGTCCCCGCCCTTGGTGAACGACAGCGTCCACTCCTTGGCGGTGTAGCGGTGCTCGCGCCGCTTGCCCGTCACCGTCCGGTAGGTCTCGTCGACCTCCTGCTCCGACAGCCCGGCGAAGACCAGCCCCTCGCCCAGATCGGCGTGCGCGGCCCGGATCCCGAGCCGCGACGGCCGCACCACGACGTGGCCGCCGCGCCGCACCTCCAGCGTCAGCTCGCCGGCGCCGGAAAGCGCCACGACCGCTTCCAGGTCTTCGTCACCGAGCGTCCAGTTCGACATAAGGCCCTCCAGAAGAGATAGGAGGAGTGAACGACGCTCGCCAGCGCTCGCCCCAGCCACGGGAGGCCGTGCGCACCGGGCCCGCAGCGCTCCTCACAGTGGGCCTGAGCTTAGGTTGCAGGCGATTGCAATTCAATTCTTGACGAAGTTAATTACCAGGTCTACGGTACGGCCATGCCCCACGGACTGGATGAAGAAGGGCCCATACACGCCCCTAGTCATCGGATCTCTTCAGCAAGATTGGCCGAATTCAGGGAGCAACGGTTCGGGTTGTTCATCCACTGGGGGCTGTACGCGCCGGCCGCCCGTCACGAGTGGGTGAAGCAGCGCGAGCGCCTGACGGACGAGCAGTACCAGCCCTACTTCGACCACTTCGCCCCCGACCTGTTCGACCCGGACGCCTGGGCCGAAGCGGCGGCGGGCGCGGGCATGCGGTACATGGTGCTGACCACCAAGCACCATGACGGCTTCTGCCTGTGGGACTCGGCGCTCACCGACTACTCGGCCGCGAACACGCCGCACGGCAAGGACCTCGTCGGCCCGATCGTCGACGCCTTCCGCGCCCGCGGCCTCGGGGTGGGCTTCTACCACTCGCTGATCGATTGGCACCACCCGCACTTCCCTGTCGACGGGCTGCATCCCGCCTGGACTGGCGATTTATCCAATAAAGACCGAAACATCGAGAAATATCAGGCCTATTTACATGGCCAGGTCGAAGAGCTGCTGACCCGCTACGGCCGCATCGACACCATGTGGTTTGACTTCTCCTACGCCAAACGGGTCCGCAACGGCCGGCTCACGCCCGGCGGCAAGGGCGCGGTCGACTGGCGGTCGGAGGAGCTCGCGGCGCTGGTCCGCCGGCTGCAACCAGGGATCCTGATCAACGACAGGCTGGAGATCCCCGGCGACTTCACCACCCCCGAGCAGTACCAGCCCACCTCCCCTCCCGCGCAGGCCTGGGAGGCCTGCCAGACGCTCAACGGAAGCTGGGGCTACGACCGCGACAACCTCGACTACAAACCCGTCGACCTGCTCGTGCGCATGCTGGTCGACACCGTCTCCAAGGACGGCAACCTGCTGCTCAACGTCGGCCCGAACGGGCGCGGCGCCTTCGACCCCCGGGCGCTGGAGACGCTGCGCGGCATCGGCGACTGGACGCGCCTGCACGGCCGCTCCATCTACGGCGCGGGGCCGAGCGCCTTCGAGGCGCCACCGGACTGCCGCTACACGCAACGCGGCGACCGGCTCTACGTCCACCTCTTCGCCTGGCCGTACCGGCACCTGCACCTGCCGGGGCTGGCGGGCAAGGTCCGCTACGCGCAGCTGCTCAACGACGCCTCGGAGATCCGCACCCTGGTCCCCGACCCGGCCCAGGACAGCGGGCACACCAAGCTGGGCGCGCTGCCACCCGGCACCTTCACCCTGCAGCTCCCGGTCCAGCGCCCGGACGTGGCCGTGCCGGTGATCGAGCTCTTCCTCTGAAAGGCCCCCCATGGAGATGAACCGTCGCCAGATGCTGGCCCTCGCGGTGGCGGCCGCTGCCGTGCCCGTCCTGTCAGCCTGCGCGGGCGACACCCGCCGGCAGAAGCAGGCCGCCGCCCCGGTCAAGTCGGGCGTGCAGACGCTCGACCCGAACCGCCCGGGCAACGACTCCTGGCCGTTCGCGGAGGCCGAGCAGCTCAACAACGCGCTGACGTGGCCGAAGACGAACGTGCCGGACCCGGCGTCCAAGGTCGTCCTCACCGTCGCGCAGACCGCCGACGTGCTGGCGGAGGTGCGCAACGTCCAGTTCGACTTCTTCTTCAACAAGCGGCACCCGAACATCGAGATCAAGCGCGAGACCACGGCGACCGTCGACGACTTCCTCACCAAGTACATGGCGCAGGCCGCCGGCGGCACCCTGCCCGACGTGCTCTACAACCACTACTCCTGGACGCAGAACTTCATCTCCAACGGCATCATCGACCCCCTGGACTCCTACATCGCCAAGACGCCGGACTTCGGTATGAAGGACCTGCCGGAGAGCGGCCTGGCCTACTTCAAGCGCGACGGCAAGCTGTACGGCCTGCCCACCGACATGGCTCCCAAGCTGCTCTTCTTCAACAAGACCCTGTTCGACAAGGCCGGGATCGCCTACCCGGACAAGGACTGGGACTTCGACAAGCTGATCGAGGTCGCCAAGAAGATGACCAGCGGTTCCGGTGTGGAGAAGATCTTCGGCCTATCGCCGTCGCCCACGATCTCACCGGACCTGTCGACCGTCTTCCTCATGGCGTTCGGCGCCCGCTTCCTCAGCGGCGACGAGTCACAGGTGCTCATCGACCAGCCCGAGGGCGTGGCGGCCATGAGCAGGTGGCTCGACCTGCTGACCAAGGACAAGGTCACGCCGAGCCTGGCCGACCAGCAGCTCCTGCAGAAGGTCGAGCCGTTCAAGACCGGGCACGCCGCCATGCACATCAACGGCGCGTGGCTGATGACCGAGCTGGCCAAGCAGAAGGCGTTCCAGTGGGGCGCCACGCACATCCCCAAGGGCCCCAAGGGCCGCTTCAGCCCGGCCGTGGGCAGCGCGCTGGTGATGGCGTCCAGCTCCAAGAACAAGGACGCCGCCTGGATCTACATGCACGAATACCTGTCCGCGTCCGGCTACCAGTTCCGCCGGATCAGCTCGCCCGCCCGCCAGTCGGCGTGGCTGCCCAACGCCGAGGCCCTGGGCATCCCGAAGGAGACGGCGGAACTGGTCAAGGAGATCCTGGCCGACTACGCCACCAGTGACGGCGTACTGCACCTGGCCGCGACCAAGAAGGTGGTCGACATGGCCAAGCCCATCTGGGAGCGGGCCATGATCGGCAAGGTCGACGCCAAGACGGCGCTCCAGGAGATCGCCGGCAAGGTCACCCCCCTCCTGGCCCAGAACAAGATCGCATGACCTCCCTCGCTGTCGGCGGGCGCCGCCAGAACACCCTGGCCCGGCGCGAGGCGCGGCGCTTCCACCTGTTCGTCTCGCCGTGGCTGATCGGGTTCGTCCTGTTCACCGCGGGCCCCATCCTGGCCGCCGTCGCGATCAGTTTCACCGACTGGAACCTGCTGAAGTCGCCCAAGTGGGTGGGGCTGGCCAACTATCGGCGGATGTTCAACGACGCGGACTTCTGGGAGTCGATCCAGCACACCTTCCAGTACGGCCTCGGGTCGGTCGCGCTCGGCGTCACGTTCACGTTCCTGCTGGCACTGCTGCTCAACCAGCCGCTGCGCCTGCAGGGGCTGTTCCGCACCGTGATGTACATGCCGTCGGTGCTGTCGGGCCTGGCGACCGCGCTGCTCTGGATGAACATCCTGCACCCCGACTACGGCCTGATCAACAAGCTGCTGGCCTCGGTCGGCATCCAGGGCCCCGGCTGGCTGGCCTCGCAGGAGTGGGTGATTCCGGGCCTGGTGCTGATGAGCGTGTGGGGCGCCGGCAACACCATCGTCATCTACCTCGCCGGACTCCAGGGCATCCCGAAGACGCTCTACGAGGCGGCCGAGATCGACGGCGCGGGCTGGTGGAGCCGGTTCTGGCACGTGACGGTGCCGATGATGTCGCCGGTCATCTTCTTCAACCTGGTGACCGGGTTCATCGCCGCGCTCCAGGGCTACGTGCTGATCCTGGTGATGACCGAGGGCGGCCCGGCCAACGCCTCGATGGTGCTGGGCCTGTACATCTACCGCAACGCCTTCGTCTACTTCGACATGGGCTACGCCGCCGCCCTGTCGTGGGCGATGTTCGTCATCATCATCGCCGTCACCCTGATCCAGTTCGTCCTGGCCAGACGCTGGGTCCACTACGAGTTCGACAAATGAGGTGCCGACCATGCTCGTAGCCACCAAGGCGCCCGCCGTGGTCAACCGCAACCTCACCTCCGAGCAGGTGGAACGGATCAGGAAGGTCCGGCGGGCCGGCGCCTACGTCCTGCTCGGGTTCGCCACGGCGATCTTCGTGCTGCCGTTCATGTGGATGCTCACCACGTCGCTGAAGTCGGACGAGGCCAACCTGGCCTTCCCGCCCCAGTGGTTCCCCGACTCCTACCACTGGGAGAACTACTCGCGCGCCTGGTCGGGGTCGCTGCCGTTCAGCCGGTTCCTGCTCAACACGGTGGTGATCACCGCGCTGTCGATGCTGGGCAACCTGATCTCCTGCATCCTGCCCGCGTACGCGTTCGCCCGGATGCGGGCCCGCCTGGCCGGGGTGATGTTCGCGGGGCTGCTGGCCACCATGATGATCCCCCGAGAGATCACGCTGGTGCCGAAGTTCATCCTGTTCTCCAAGCTCGGCTGGGTGGACACGTACCTGCCGCTGGTGGTGCCCGAGTTCTTCGGCGTGGCCCTCTACATCTTCCTGTTGCGCCAGTTCTTCACCACGGTCCCGCAGGAGCTCATCGACGCGGCGAGGATCGACGGCGCGTCCGAGCTGCGGATCCTGTGGAGGATCATGCTGCCGCTGTCGAAGCCGGCGATCGCCGCGATCTGCCTGTTCTCCTTCGTGAGCAACTGGAACCAGTACCTGGAACCGGTCATCTACCTGCGCACCACGGAGAAGTTCACGCTGCCGCTGGGCCTCGGCATGTTCTCCGACCAGTACGCGACGCAGTACAACCAGATGATGGCGGTCGCCATCATCGCGCTGGTCCCCATCCTCGTCCTGTTCTTCATCGCCCAGAAGACGTTCATCAGGGGCGTCACCCTCACCGGCATCGCGGGAAGGTAGCACGTGGACACCGCTGGAAAGTACGAGCGCCAGCCGTACCGGAACTGTGGCAGGAGCGGGCTCAAGCTGCCCGCCGTTTCCAACTACTCGCCGGAGCGCACGGCTGAGGAGGCCGGGCTGCTGCGCGCGCTGGGCACCCCGCTGCTGGTGCACCAGCCGCCGTACTCGCTGCTGAACCGGCGCATCGAGGACGGCCTGCTCGGCGTGCTCGAACAGGAGGGTGTCGGCTGCGTGGTGTACTCGCCGCTGGCGCAGGGCCTGCTCACCGACCGCTACCTCGACGGCATCCCGGCCGATTCCAGGGCGGCGGAGGGCCGGTTCCTCACGCCGGAGCGGGTCACGCCCGAGGTGCCGGCGTTCGTCCGCGGGCTGGGCGAGCTGGCGGCCTCGCGCGGGCAGAGCGTGGCACAGCTCGCCCTGGCGTGGGCGCTGCGCGACCCGCGGGTCACGTCCGTGCTGGTGGGAGCGTCCAGTCCGGAGCAGCTCGAAGCCAACGTCGCGGCCGTGGACCGGCTCGACTTCACCGACGACGAGCTGGCCGCCATCGACCGGGCGGCCAAGGAGGCGGGTGTCCATGCGTAGGAGCACGCTGGCCGACTGGGGAGCGGGGGTCTCGCTGCCGGGGTACCGGGTCGACACGGGCGGCGTCTCGACGCTGGCCCCCGGCGACATCAGCCACGACAAGGGCCCGCACACCCACCCCGCCCCCGAGATCTTCCTCATCCTCGCCGGGTCCGGTCACGTCCACATCGACGGCGAGACCTCCCCCTTCGCCGCCGGTGACGTCCTCATCGTCGAAGCGGGCGAGGACCACCACCTGGAGGCCGTCACGGAGGTGGTGACCACCTGGCTCCACCTGGAGCCCGCCTCATGACCCTGGCACTCCCGCGGGTGGGCCTCGGCGGCGGCCCGCTCGGCAACTACCTCCACCCCATCTCGGACGAGCAGGCCGAGGCGGTCGTCGACACGGCCTGGCAGGCCGGGGTCCGGTACTTCGACACCGCCCCCTTCTACGGCCTCGGCCTGTCGGAGCAGCGGATGGGCCGGGCCCTGCGCGGCCGTCCCCGGGCCGAGTACGTCCTGTCGACCAAGGTCGGCCGTCTGGTCCGCCCGGGGCCCGGCGGCCCCGGCATCTTCGCCGTCAGCGACGACCGGCACGTCGAGTGGGACTTCACCCGGGACGGCGTGCTGCGCAGCGTCGAGGAGTCCCTGGCCAGGCTCGGCCTGGACCGCGTCGACATCCTCCTCATCCACGACCCCGACCGCCACTGGCCCCAGGCCCTCGACGAGGCCTACCCCGCCCTGGCGGACCTGCGCTCCCAGGGCGTCGTACGCGCCATCGGGGTGGGCATGAACCAGTCGCGCATGCTGGTGGACTTCGTCAAGCACGCCGACCCGGACGTGCTGCTGGCCGCCGACCAGTGCACCCTGCTGCGGCGCTCGGCCTTCGAGGAGCTGCTGCCGCTCTGCTGGGAACGCGCCGTCCCGGTCGTCGCGGCCAGCCTGCTGCACCGCGGCGACCTGGTCACCCCGCCCCCGGACGCCTCACCGGAGATCAGGCGGATCGCCCGGGCGTGCGACGAGCACGGGGTGCCGCTGACGGCCGCTGCCCTGCGGTTCCCGCTGCGGCACCCGGCGGTCCGCTCCGTCCTGGTGGGCGCGCACGAACCGGAGCAGGTCACGTCCGACCTCCGGGCGCTGGAGCACCCCGTGCCGGACGGCCTGTGGGCCGCCCTGGACCGCTAGTGGCCCGTCACCGAATCTCGGACGGGTAATTGATCTCCGGCCGTAAACCCGCCAGGCTGGCTGCCTCTTCAACGTTGGGAGGTGGTCGT
>NZ_JBEXUP010000063.1:0-47142 GCF_040614375.1 Nonomuraea sp. NPDC005983 | reverse complement strand
CCCCGCTGGCGCCCGGCACCACCCGCCGCATCGCGAGCGGGGTGCTGCGGCACTTCGTCGAGCGGGGCGCGCCCGACGATCGAGGGCTGCTCACGCTCGGCTGGTACGACACGTTCCTGCCCTGCGTGCAGACCTACTCGGGGCCGGGCTCGCCGTACTGGGCCAGCAAGGCGTTCGTCGGCCTGCTGCTGCCCCCCGAACACCCCGCCTGGACGGACGCCGAGGAGCCCGCGCCCGTCGACCTCGCCGACCAGACGGTGGCCATGCCGAGCCCGGGCTGGCTGGTACACGCCACGAGGGACGACGGCGTCGTACGGCTGATCAACCACGGCAGTGACAACGACCGGATACAGAGCCCGTCCGGGCCGCCGGACCCGCACTACCTCAAGTTCGGCTACACCAGCCACACGGGCCCCGAGGCGGGGGAGCAGGCGGAGGGCGTCGACGGGCACCTGGCCGTCGTCTCGCCGGACGGCGCCGTCTCCCTCAGGCGGCGCATCGAGCCCCTCGCCGTGGGCGACCGCTTCGCCGCCTCCGCCTACCGGGACGAGCTGCCGGCCGGCCCGGTTCGCGTGGTGACCGCCTCGGTGGTCGACGGGGCCGCCGAGGTGCGGATCCACCAGGTCACCGCCCCCGCCGGGCACCAGGTCAGGGAGGGCGGGCACGCGCTGGCCGCCGCGGCCCCGCTCACCGTGGAGACAGGGGCGGCCATGGCGGTCGTCCGGCGCCCGGACGGGCTGACCAGCGCCGTGCGCGGCCTGCACGGCTACACGGGGTCCGGCGTCGCGACGGCGGAGGGCGCGAACGCGTACGGGCGGCACTCGGCCACGCCGTACGTGCTCGCGGACGCCCACCCCGGCGGCACAGCGGTGTACGTCAGCGTCGTACAGCTCACCGGCACGGGGGAGGAGCCGCCCGCGCCGGACGTGCGGGTCGAAGGCGACCAGGTCGCCCTGACCCTGCCGGGCGGTGACCAGGTGACGGTGAGCCTCGGCGAGCACCCCACCTGCGCCCGGTAGCCGGCGGCGAGCTTCCCGCTCGCGGCGGTGTCGGACGGTGGGCTCCCCGCTCGCGTGCGGTGGCGGACAGCATCGCGATGAGCCTCGGCCGAGCTTGCCCGCGTCCGGGGACGGGGCCGCGAGCCCCGTCCCCGATACCCGCTGTCGCGCAGACGGTATGCGGATGAGAAGGGTGGCTGGACAGGGAGCCGCCGTATGATTTCGAGCATGAGCGACGAGGGGCTGCCAGACCGGGCGCCGGCCGACCGCGCCGAAGGCGACCTGGGGTGGTCCCTCGGGGCGCTGTTGCGCGCTTTCCACCGTTCGGTCGTCACGGTGATCGGCGACTTTCCGCAGGGCCCGCGCGGCTACCAGACGCTGGCCACCGTGGTCCACGGCGATCAGCCGAACCAGCTCGCCCTCGCCACGCACCTGGGCATCGACCGCACCGTGATGACGTACCTCATCGACGACCTGGTCGAGGCCGGTCTGGTGGAACGCCGCCTCAACCCGTCCGACCGTCGCCAGCGCAAGATCGTCGCCACCGCGCACGGCGACAGTGTCCTGCGCGAGCTCGAGCGGCGGGTGCGCGGAGCTGAAGACGCCGTCCTCGGCGCGCTGGACGCGGCCGATCGCGCGACGTTCCGGCGCCTGCTGCGGCGGGCGGCGTGCGGTGTGCGCGACGTCGAGCCCTCCGTCGACCCGTGCGAGGTGGTCAGCGAGGTGCTGGGGGAGGACTCCGCCCGGTAAGGCGGCGTGCCGAGGCCGAGGTCGGCTTCCGTGGGGTGCGTGCCGGTCCCGGTGGCGGCCTCGCTCAGGTGCGGGCCCGGAATACCGTCCGGAAGTACGCTGTTGGGCGACACGTCTGTGCTGCATATAGTAAGCCGGGCAAAACATCTGTGATGTAGCGTATTCAACCGGAATGAGGGCGACCATGCCTGACTACGGCCACGATCTGATGTTCGGGTCCTTCGTCACCCCCGCCAACAGCGCGCCGGAGCAGGTGGTCGCCCTGGCGCAGGCGTCCGAGGCCGCGGGCCTGGATCTGGTGACCTTCCAGGACCACCCCTACCAGTCGGCCTTCCTCGACACCTGGACGCTGCTGTCATACGTCGCCGCGCGGACCGAGCGGATCCGGCTCTCGGGGAACGTCCTGAACCTCCCGCTGCGCCCGCCCGCCGTGCTCGCCCGGGCGGCGGCCAGCCTCGACCTGCTGAGCGGCGGCCGTTTCGAGCTCGGCCTGGGCGCCGGCGGGTTCTGGGACGCCATCGAGGCCATGGGCGGGCGCCGCCTGACTCCCGCGCAGGCCGTCGACGCGCTCAGTGAGGCCATCGACATCATCCGCGGCGTCTGGGACGCCGGCAACAAGGCGCGCTTCCGGGTGGACGGCGACTACTACCGGGTCGAGGGCGCCAAGCGCGGACCGGCCCCGGCCCACGACATCGGGATCTGGCTGGGTGCCTACAAGCCCCGGATGCTCCGCCTGACCGGATCCAAGGCCGACGGCTGGCTGCCGTCCCTGGCCTACGTCCGGAGCCTGGACCAACTCGCCGACAGCAACGCGACCATCGACGCCGCGGCCACGGAGGCCGGACGGGAACCCGCCGCCGTCCGCCGCCTGCTCAACATCGGCGGCCAGTTCGGCCCGCGCAGCGACCAGCTGCTGTCCGGCCCCCCGGCGCAGTGGGCGGAGCAGTTGGCCGTGCTGACCCTGGAGTACGGGTTCACCGCCTACATCCTCATGGGCGACGACCCCGCGGTCCTCGAGGTCTTCGGCAAGGAGGTCGCCCCGGCGGTACGCGAACTCGTCGCCGCCGAGCGCGCGACGAGGGCCGGGAGATAGCCGTGGACTACGGCCATCCGCTGCGGTTCGGCGTCCGCGTCGCCGCTGAAGAAGGCAACTCGGCAGCCCTGGCCGCCGGCCTACGAGCCGCCCTCCTGTCCCGCTGAGCCCCGGCCCTCGACGCGAAGGGCCGTTCGACGGAAAAGGGGAGGAGGGGGAGGGGGGATACGTGATCAGATGTGCCCATGGATGAGGTTGGCCTGAAGGCAGTCGCGCATCAGTTGATGGAGATCCCCGGAGTGGTCGCGGTCGTGCTTGGCGGCAGTCGGGCGCGCGGCACCCACCGCCCGGATTCCGACATCGACCTGGGTCTCTACTACCGGGGCACCCTGGACGTCGGCGCGCTGCGGACGCTGGCCGTGGAACTGGGCGGTGAAGGAACCGAGGTGACCGCGCCGGGCGGCTGGGGGCCGTGGGTCAACGGCGGCGGCTGGCTGACCATCGACGGCTGGCGAGTCGACTGGATCTACCGCGACCTCGACCGCGTCCACCGGATCTGGGACGACTGCCAGGAAGGTCGCTACGAGATCGGTGTCCAGGCCGGGCACCCGCTGGGCTTCTACTCCCACGCCTACGCCGGTGAGGTCGCCCTGTGCCGAGTCCTGGCCGATCCCAGCGGAGACCTCGCCGACCTGCGGGAACGGACCAGAGCGTACCCCGCAGCCCTGGGCGCCGCGCTCGTCGAGGGCCTTTGGGAGGCGGACTTCGCCGTGCAGCTGGCGCGCTACGGGGCGGTCGGCGCCGACCCCGCCTACGCGGCCGGATGCCTGTTCCGTGCCGTGGGCGTCGCCTGCCAGGCGCTGCACGGGCACGCGGGGCAGTGGCTGATCAACGAGAAGGGCATGGTGGCCTCGGCGGGCCGACTGCCCACGTCCCCGCAGGACTTCGCCGTACGAGCTCAGAGGCTCCTTGGCGACATCGGCGAGTCGACGCGGCAGATCGAGGAAACCGTCGCCGACGCGGCCGCCCTGGTGGGGGAGGTGAAGACGGCCGTAGGCCGCTGACCTCCAGAGCTCACGGGATGACGCAGCCGGTTCGCATGGGATTCGCTGCCCGCGTCCAGGGAGCCCGGCGCGGTTCAGGTCAATGCGTGTCGTAGATGTTGGAGTAGTGAGCGAGCGCGCGGGAGGAGATCTCCGCTTGCGTCCAATCGGCGAAACGGTCAGGGTGCAGCCGGTCGGGGTCGACCGGGGGTTCTCCCTTGCCGGTCAGCAGGTGGGCTACCAGCCGTCCGACGCCTCCGGAGTGGGTCACCCAGCTCGCCTCGGCCAGGTAGAGGCCGGGCAGCGCCGTGGGCGTCCCGACCAGGGGCAGTTCGTCAGGCGTGAGAGCGAAGACCCCGTTGATGCGGCGCTTCGGACCCGTTCCGCGCCATGCGGGAACGAGGGCGGCCGCGGTCGTGACCACGGGGTCGAAGTCTTGATGTGGGTAGGGGCGTTCGGCCGAGTCGCCGAGCGCGAGCGCGGCGACGGGGCGGGCCTGGTGCGCGTACGAGCCCAGCCCCCAACGGCGGCCGTGCTGGCGCGTGTAGACGGCGTGTTCTGGGTAGCGCACGATGGGCCGAGTCGTCGGCTCCAGCGCGTCCGCCAGTTCGGGCCGCTCGGGGCTCAGCACGTACGGATGCTCTACTGCGACCATGGGCAACCTCTGCCCGGCCGGCTCCGTCAGGCGGGTGCCCCAGATGCCCGTGGCCAGGACCACTCGTTCGGCACGTACGACGCCCGCATCGGTGACCACTCCGACCACGCGGCCGCCGGCCAAGGCAAGCTCGTGAACGGCCGTCCCCCAGCGGAAGGCGACCCCTCGGGCGGCGGCCGACTCAACCAGGGCCGTGGTGACAACGGTCGGCTCCGCCGCCCCGTCGGAGGGCACGTACAGGGCGCCGAGCGCCTGGCTCGGATCGACCAGACCAGGCGCGAGCCCGGCGGCTTCCTGCGGGGCGATGACACGGGCGTCGATGCCCAGGCGCTTACCCTGCTCGACGTCGGCGTGGAAGGACGCCAACCGCTCACCACCGGTGGCGATTTCCAGGCAGCCGACGCGCCGGAAGGCCGCAGTTCCCCTGCTGTCATGCAGCGTGCTGAAGGTCTTGACGCTGTCTTGCGCCAGGGCGGCCAGCTCGGGCGTGGAGCTCAGTTGGCCGACGAAACCGGGCGCCAGCCCGGTCGAGCCAGGGTGGGCGTCCGCTGCCCGGCGGTCCATGACGACCACATCGGTGCACCCGAGTTCAGCGAGGTGGTAGGCGACGCTCGCGCCGACCACCCCTGCTCCGACGATCAGTACATCCGGCATCTGGCTCTCTTCCTCCGTGCGTTCTTCCGCTCGACGCGGTAGACGGCTTCTAAAACAATAGATATTGACATAGAAGACGGAGATGTGGCACCCCCACGTCATCCCGGCTTGGCGGTCTGCCCTCCACGGGGGCACGCATCAAGCTCCAATACGGAGCCTGAGCAGCGCATTGCCCCATTGAGCCTTGTCTGGTCCGCCGCCGATCCGGGCCCCATGGTCCGGCCCGCCCACCCCGGCTTGGCCGCTTGTGATTGGTTCCGGGAAGCCTCATCCCCGTTGTCAATGACGGGGTCGCATGCGAGCCAGGCGGGCGTGTTCATCGGCGGGGACGAACATTTCCGGCAATAGCCTGCCGATCATCGCCTGCGAGCAGGCGCCTGTTGGGCGGACGCCGCGACGACGGGCCTGGCCGCGGGCGCCGGGTGGGGCGGCGGGCGGGTTCGCAACTCTTTACGGCATATTGTATTGTGGCCGAGCCAATAGATTATGGCGTATAGAGATGCCTTCGGGCTCTGGACAAGAACACTTGAGAGGACACCGAATGCCATCCGCGACCCTGCACGACGGATCCGCGATCGAGATCGAGATTCACGGTGACGGACCGACCGTCCTGCTGCCCGTGAACCCCACGCCGGCCGAGGAGGGCCCCCAGGCCGAGGAGATGCGCAAGTGGGGAGCGGACCCCTCGCTCGGCCACTCCCTTCTGACCGGCCTGCGGGACACGTTCCGAGTGGTCGCCTTCGACTACGAGGGGCACGTGCAGGCCCACCCGAAGGCCGAGACGCTCACCCCCGACAACGTCGCCCGTGATCTGCTCGCCGTCGCCGACGCGGCCGGCGCCGACCGTTTCGCCTACTACGGATACTCGTGGCTGGCCGTGATCGGCATGCAGCTGGCGATCCGCACCGACCGCCTCACAGCGCTCGTCATGGGCGGCTTCCCGCCGGTCGGCGGGCCGTACGCCGAGATGCTCGGCGTCACCGCCGCGACCTACCGGATGGCCGTCGAGCCGCAGAGTCCGCCGCCCGCCCAGCCGGCGGAGGTGGGCGACTGGGAGAACGCCCCCATGTCCCTGTCGGAGGACCAGACCCGCCAGTACGTCATCCTCTACGAGGCGCTCCGGGGCTTCGACGACCGGGCCGCCCAAGACCGGATCACCTGCCCCAGGCTGTGCTTCGCCGGCTCGGCCGACCAGATCCAATACGGCCCGAAGTGGGACGACATCCTGGTGGACATCGCAGGGCCGATCCTCGCCCGGCGCACGGAGCTCGAAGGGCTCGGCTGGGACGTGCGCGTCCTCGACGGGCTCGACCACATGCAGGCCATGCAGGCGAACCAGGTCAGCCCGGTCGTCCACCCGTGGCTCGTCTCCAAGCTCCTCCCGGCACGCGCGAGCTGACACCGCCGCGCCGGCGCCTGCCGGCAGGTCCGCTGACGCCTGTGGAGCGACGGCCCGGCGGGCGTGTCAGGACGTGACCGAAGGGCCACGGGTGGGGCGGGCGCGGACGTGCAGGCGTTCGCCCTGGGGGCCGAAGAGGCAGAGGAGCTCGACCGGTTCCCGGCCGGGGTTGGCGAACCAGTGCGGCACCCGGGTGTCGAACTCGGCGACCTCGCCGGGCGCGAGGATCACGTCATGCTCGCCGAGGACCAGGCGCAGCCGCCCGGACAGGACGTAGATCCAGTCGTAGCCCTCGTGGGTGCGGGGGTCGGGCTCGGTGTCCGGCCATTCTGGCGGGATGACCTGCTTGAAGGCGTGCAGCCCGCCGGGCCGGCGAGTGAGCTGGATGTAGGTGCTGCCGTGGTGCTGGAACGAGCGCAACCGGACGCGGGGGTCTCCGGTGGGCGGCGCGTCGACCAGCTCGTCGAGCGACACCTGATGGGCCCGCGCCAGGGGCAGCAGCAGCTCCAGGGTCGGCCGGCGCTGCCCGGACTCCAGGCGCGACAGGGTGCTGATGGAGATGCCGGTGGACTCCGACAGCTCGGTCAGGGTGGCCCCGCGCTGCCGGCGCAGGGTTCGCAGCCGCGGCCCGACGGCCTGCAGGACCTCGTCCAGGTCCGTCTCGTCATCTTCCACGGCCTCCAGTTTGCCATATCGGCAACGAAGGTTGTCAGTCCGGAGCCGGGCCGTGCAGGATCGCGCCAGCCACGGGAAAGGAAGGCTGACGATGACCGACGAGGCAGAGCGGTTCTGGGAAGAGCGATATCAGGAGCGTGACCGGGTGTGGAGCGGGCGGGCGAACCCCGTCCTGGTGGACGTTGTCGGCCCGCTGCCGGCCGGCGCCGCGCTGGACCTCGGCTGCGGGGAAGGAGGCGACGCGGTCTGGCTGGCCGGGCTGGGCTGGCAGGTGACGGCCGTGGACGTGTCCGCCACCGCCCTCAGCCGAGCCTCTGCCGCCGCGGAGGCGGCCGGCGTCGAGGCCCGCATCGACTTCCAGCGACACGACCTGGCCCACTCCTTCCCCTCCGGTGCGTTCGACCTGGTCTCCGCCCAGTTCCTGCAGTCGCCGGTGGAGTTCCCCCGTGACCGCGTCCTGCGGGCGGCGGCCCGCGCCGTGGCGTCCGGCGGGCTCCTGCTGATCGTCGAGCACGGAGCCTTCCCGCCCTGGGCACGGCACCATGAACCGCACCCGCGCTTCCCCAGCCCGGAGGAGACTCTGGCCGTGCTCGACCTGAGCCCCGGGCAGTGGCGCACCGAACGGCTGGGCTCCCCGGAGCGCGAGGCCACGGGCCCGGACGGGCAGCGCGGCACCCTCATCGACAACGTCGTCGCGGTCAGACGCCTCGCCTAGCCACGCGGATGGCGGGCCGTCCCGTGGAACGGGACCGGCCCGCCGGTGAGCAATGTTGCGCTGTATCAGCCTGATTCGAGCAACTCCACGCTCTTGACAGGAGAGTTCTCGCTCGATTTACTCCGATGCACGCCGGATTGAGCATCCGGCGGCAGAGGTACGCCTAGCCGGTATGTGGCACGCGCCCGAGCCCGGACTAAGTCGCCAGGATCGCTGTCAGCGTCCGAGGCGGGGACGTACCCTCCAGCGTCTGGAGCGCGACGATGCGAGCGAATCGTCTCCCCACCCGTAGATCTCTCGGCGCCGCCGTGGCCCTCACGACCGCGCTGGCCGCCCCGCTCCTCACTCCGTCCACGGCGTCGGCCGCCACAGTCGTGTCGCCCCCCGCGCACGCCGGGTTCGACTACCAGATCGGCGGCCCGTACACGCCGCCGTCAGGGGTCAAGGTGGTCAGCCGCGACCACGAGGCGAGCCCAGCCGCCGGTCTGTACAACATCTGCTACGTCAACGCCTTCCAGGTCCAGACCGGCGCCGAGCAGGAGTGGGACGCCGACCTGCTGCTACGGGACGCCAACGGCAAGGTGGTGGTCGACGAGAACTGGAACGAGGCGCTGCTCGACCTGCGTACCGACGCCAAGCGGCAGCGTGTCGCGGCGAAGGTGAACGGCTGGATCGACGGCTGCAAGGCCAAGGGGTTCCAGGCGGTCGAGCCCGACAACTACGACAGCTACGAGCGGTCGCTCGGCCTGGTGAGCAAGGCGAACGCCCAGGCGTACATCCGCCTGCTGTCCGCGCACGCGCACGCCCAGGGCCTGGCGATCGCCCAGAAGAACACCGTGGAGCTGGCAGGCTCGCGCCGGCAGAACGGGCTGGACTTCGCGGTCGCCGAGGAGTGCGGCGCCTACGACGAGTGCGGCGACTACACCGCGGCGTTCGGCGACAACGTGATCGTGATCGAGTACACCGCGCGGGGCCTGTCGAAGGCCTGCTCGGGCTGGGGCGGCCGGCTGAGCGTCGTCCGCCGCGACGTGAACGTCTCTGCCAAGGGCAGCAGCGGATACGTCCGGCAGACCTGCTGATAACGTCCGGTTTCCCTGTTATCTCGGAGGTACAGATGGAGGCGATCCATCGCGATGCCCCCATGCCATCACGTCGTGGACTCCTGCGCGGCGCCGGCGCCCTGGCGCTGTCCGCGGTCGGGAGCGTGGCCGTGGCCGGGTGCGGGAAAGGCGCCGATGACGGCGTCGGCCCCGACGGGCGGGTCACGATCGAACTGTGGCACGGACAGACCGACACGGCCCTGAAAGCCATCAAGCAGCTGGTGGCCGACTTCCAACGCGCGCACCCCGGCATCAGGGTCGACATCGGCGGGGGAGTGCTGGCCGACGCGATGCTGCAGAAGATCACCGCGGCGCTCGCGTCGGGCTCCTACCCCGACATCGCCTACATCTTCGGCTCGGACCTGGCCAGCATCGCGCGCAGCCCGCAGGTGGTCGACCTGACCGGCACCGTCAACTCCGGCCCCACGCCGTGGACCGACTACTGGGCGCCCGCGCGGGCGGCCGTCACCGTCAACGGCCAGGTCCGGGCCGCTCCCGCGGTGGTCGACGCGCTGGCCGTGGTCTGCAACAAGAAGCTGTTCCGCCAGGCCGGGGTGCCCCTGCCCGAGCCCGGCTGGACGTGGCAGAAGTTCGTCGAGACGGCCCAGCGGCTCACCGACGCGGGACGCGGCACGTTCGGCACGGGCTGGCCGGGCGTGGGCGACGAGGACACCGTGTGGCGGCTGTGGCCCCTCGTCTGGGACCTCGGCGGCGACGTGATCGCCGGCGACGGCCGCAGCATCGGGTTCGCCGGCGTCGGGGTCCAGGCCCTGCAGGTGCTGGAGGCGCTCGCCCGCGCCTCCAGCGTCTACATCGACCCCAAGCCGGGCAGCGAGCAGATGTACCAGGTCTTCCTGTCCGGCCGGATGGGGATGGTGCTCACCGGCCCGTGGCAGCTGCCCGACATCGAGGACGCCGAGATCGACTACCACGTGGTGCCGCTGCCCACCTTCAGCGGCCGGCCGGTGACGATCTCGGGCCCCGACACGTGGACCGTGTTCGACAACGGCAGCGCGCGCGTACAGGCCGCCCGCACCTTTCTGATCTGGCTGATGCAGCCCGCCCAGGACGTCCGCTGGGACGTGGAGGCGGGCAGCCTGCCGCTGAGCCGGGCCACCCAGTCCCTGCCCGCCTGGCGGGAGAAGACCGCCGGCTCCCAGGGCCTGAAGGTGTTCACGCAGGCGCTGGAGTCGGCGCGGGCACGCCCGGCCCATCCCGCCTATCCCCAGATCTCCCAGGCGCTCGGGCAGGCCATCGTCGCCGTGCTGCTCCGCAAGAGCACCCCCGCCGAAGCGCTGCGCAGCTGCGCCGACGAGGCCAACGCTGCCCTGCTCATCCCGCGTTGAGGAGCACTTCCATGCCCGGTCCCCCCAAACCGTTCACCATCTCCGACCACGAACTGCGTCAACGTGCCCTGCGCCGGTCACGCCGCCACGAGTCGAGGACCGCCTGGGCGTTCATCTCCCCGTCGGTGCTGGTCATCCTCGGGCTCAGCATCGTGCCCACGGTCTGGTCGCTGTTGCTGTCCTTCCAGGCCGACGACCTGGTCACGCCGAGCCGCTGGGTGGGGCTGGACAACTACTACGCGCTGACCAAGGACCCGCACTTCGGGCAGGCCGTACGCAACACGCTGGTGTACACGGTGCTGTACGTCCCGCTCAGCATCGTCCTGGGGCTGGCGCTCGCCCTCGTCCTGAACCAGCGGATCAGGCTCGTCGGCCTGTACCGCACGCTGATCTTCGTGCCGTTCGTCGCCTCGGCCACGGCCCAGGGGACGCTGTTCTCCTTCATCCTCGACCCGCAGTTCGGCGCGGCCAACGCGGTGCTGCACGCGCTCGGCGTCTCCCCGCAGGGGTTCTTCACCGACCCCGGCCAGGCGATGCCCGTCCTCGTGGCCGTCACGTTGTGGAGCGGACTGGGCTTCTGCGTGGTGGTGTACCTCGCGGCCCTCCAGGACGTGCCGCGCCCCCTGATCGAGGCGGCGCGGCTGGACGGCGCCGGACGGTGGCACCTGCTGCGGCACGTCACCCTGCCCACGATCACCCCGGTCAGTGTGTTCCTCGTGCTCTGGCAGACCATCAACGCACTCCAGCTCTTCGACCTGGTGTACGTGACGACCAAGGGCGGCCCCCTCGGCGCCACCACCGTGATCGTCTACTTCATCTGGGAGCAGGCGTTCAAGAACTTCACCGCCGGTTACGGGGCCGCGGCCGCGTACGTCCTCGCCGTGGCCCTGTTCGTGATCGCCGCCGGTCTTCGCGTGCTCCGGGGCCGCGAAGGCCGGCGTCTCGAAGGAGCCACCCGATGACGGCGACCCTGACCACCTCCCCTCACCGGGCCGCGCACGCCGGCGCGCCACGGCGGGGCCGCGCCCGGCTGCCGTTCAGCCCCTGGCACCTGCTGCTGGCC
Source organism: Nonomuraea sp. NPDC005983 (assembly GCF_040614375.1). NCBI lineage: Bacteria > Bacillati > Actinomycetota > Actinomycetes > Streptosporangiales > Streptosporangiaceae > Nonomuraea > Nonomuraea sp. NPDC005983. The sequence goes on along the minus strand of NZ_JBEXUP010000063.1, from coordinate 35,711 downwards.
CCGCTCGCGCTGGTCTTCGCGATCCCGCTGATCTGGCTGCTGCTCAGCTCCGTGATGAGCAACGCGGAGATCAACCGGTTCCCTCCAGCGTTGTGGCCGTCGGGCATCGACCTCGGGGGATACCGGTACGTCCTGGGCAACGCCATGTTCCCCCGCTGGTTCGCCAACTCGCTGATCGTCTCCGCCGTCGCGGTCGCGTCCAACCTGCTGTTCGGCGCGCTCGGCGGGTACGCCTTCGCCCGCATGCGGTTCGCGGGCTCCCGCGTGCTGCTGGTGCTGATGCTGGCCACGATGGCCATCCCCTTCCAGCTGACGATGATCCCGACGTTCCTCGTCATGAAGCGCCTCGGGCTCATCGACACGCTGGGCGCGCTGATCGTGCCCTCGCTGGTCACGCCGTTCGCCGTGTTCCTGCTGCGGCAGTTCTTCCTCTCCCTGCCCAGGGAGCTGGAGGAGGCCGCCTGGATCGACGGCTGCTCGCGGCTGCGGGTGCTGTTCCGCGTCGTGCTGCCGCTGTCGCGTCCGGCGCTGAGCACCGTGGCGATCCTGACGTTCCTGTCGACCTGGAACGATCTGACCTGGCCGCTGATCGCCATCAACCACGACACCCAGTACACCCTGCAGCTCGGGCTGGCGACCTTCCAGGGGCAGCACCACACCCAGTGGGCGGCCGTCATGGCAGGCAACGTGATCACGGTGCTGCCGGTTCTGCTCGCCTTCGTCGGCGCGCAGAAGGCGTTCATCCAGTCCATCACGTCCAGCGGCCTCAAGGGCTGACCTCCGCAACCGACTACGGGAAACCGATGCACCACACTTTCGACCTGCTCGTCATCGGGGACGCCAACCCCGACGTCATCGTCGGCCCGCTGGACGCGCCGCTCGCCTTCGAGCAGCGTGAACAGCTCGTCGGCGCCGGCGCGCTCACCCTCGGCGGCTCCGCGGCGATCATGGCCTGCGGCGCCGCGCGCCTCGGCCTCAAGGTCGCCTTCGCCGGCCGCGTCGGCGACGACGACGCCGGCCGCTACGTCCGCGACACCCTGGCCGCTCGCGGGGTCGACACCGGCGCCCTGCGCATGGACGCGGAGCTGCCCACCCCCCTCACCGTCGTGGTGACCCGCGCGGACGACCGCGCGATCCTCACCGCCCCCGGCACGCTGGCGGCGACCACCGGTGACGACGTCCCCGAGTCGTTGCTCACCGACAGCAGGCACGTGCACGCCGCCTCCTACTTCCTGATGCCCGCGCTCGCGCGGGCGCTGCCCCGCCTGCTGCGCGCCGCGCGCGCCCACGGCGCCACCACCTCGCTCGACACCAACGACGACCCGTCGGGGCGGTGGGACCCCCTCGGCCTGCCCGCCGTGCTCGCCGAGACCGACATCCTGCTCCCCAACGCCCGCGAGGCGCGCCACCTCGCGCGCCACCTCATAGGGCCCGCCGCAGACTCGCCGGAGGCGGCCGCCGCCCTCCTTGCCGCGCGCGGGCCGCTGGTGGCCGTCAAGAACGGCGCCGACGGCGCCCTCTGCCACGACGGCACCACCCTCACCAGCACCCGCGGCATCACCGTGACCCCCGTCGACACCGTCGGCGCCGGAGACAGCTTCGACGCCGGTTTCGTCGCCGCGACCCTGGCAGGCCTGCCCCCCGCCGACGCCCTGGACGTCGCCGCCGCCTGCGGAGCCCTGTCCACCCGTGCCCACGGCGGCACCTCGGCCCAGGCCACCTGGGACGAGGCCGTCGCGCACGTGACCCGTATCGGAAAGCACCTGTCATGAGCACCATCAAGATCACATTCATCGGCGCGGGAAGCGTCGTCTTCACCCAGGGCCTGCTCGCGGATCTGTTCGCCTTCCCCGAGCTGAAGGACGTCCACGTCGCCCTGCACGACATCGACGCCGAGCGCCTGGCCACCGCCGAGCGGGCCGCCCGGCACATCGCCGCCGAGCGCGGGGCCCACCCCCGCGTCACCGCCCACGCCGACCGGCGGGAGGCGCTCGACGGCGCCGACTTCGTCATCAACATCGTGCAGGTCGGCATGGGCGAGGCGACCCGCACCGACTTCGCCGTCCCCGCCAGGTACGGTCTGCGCCAGACCATCGGCGACACCCTCGGCATCGGCGGCATCTTCCGCGCGCTGCGCACCTTCCCGCTGCTGCGATCCCTGGGCGAGGACATCGCCGCCGTCTGCCCCCAGGCGTGGCTGCTCAACTACACCAACCCGATGGCGATGAACGTCCAGTACCTCGCCCAGGCCGCCGGGCTGACGCGCGTGGTCGGCCTGTGCCATTCGGTGTACTGGACGATACGCGGCCTGTCCGACCTGCTGCAGGTGCCGTTCGAGGAGGTCCGTTACCGTGCCGCGGGCGTCAACCACCAGGCGTGGGTGCTGCGCTTCGAGCACGACGGCGTCGACCTGTACCCCCGCCTGGACGCCCTGATCGCGGCCGACGAGCAGCTGCGCCGCAGGGTCCGCGTCGACATGTACCGGCGGCTGGGCTACTACCCGACCGAGACCAGCGAGCACTCCTCCGAGTACGTGCCCTGGTACCTGCACCACGACGGCGAGATCGAGCGGCTGCGCCTGCCCGTCGGCGCCTACCTCGACATCGTCGAGCAGAACGTGGCCAGCTACGAGCGGACACGCGACGCCCTGGCCGCCGGAGAACCGCTCCCGGTCGAGGGGACCCTGGAGTACGCCCCCCAGATCATCCACAGCATCACCACGGGCATGCCCCGGACCGTCTACGGCAACGTCCCCAACCACGGCCTGATCGACAACCTGCCCGGCCACGGCGTGGTCGAGGTGCCCTGCCTGGTCGACGCACTGGGCGTGCAGCCGACCCGCATCGGGGTGCTGCCCGCCCAGCTGGCGGCGCTGAACCGGACCTACCTGAGCGTCACCGACCTCGTCGTCAGGGCCGCGATCGAGGACGAGCCGCGCCACATCCGCCACGCCGCCATGACCGACCCGGCGACCGCCGCGACGCTGACCGTCGAACAGATCTGGGAGCTGTGCGACGACATGGTGACGGCCCACGCCGACCGCCTTCAGCCCGCATTGCGCGCCACCCTGGGTAGCTGAACGTAGCTGGTGTCCGAGGTGATGCTGGCCGAGGGCGCGCCCGACAGCCCGGAGGCGCGCGAGATCTCCTGGCTCGTGGTCAACGAGCCCGACGCCTGGTACGTCGGCGGGCGGCAGGTCCTCGACGAGGAGCCTCCCCGCTACGTCGTGCGGGTGAGCGTTCCCGCCGGGTCGCTGGACGACGACAAGCGAGCCGACATGATCACCCGCATCACCCGCGTCCTGTCCCAGGCCGAGGACGACCCGGAGCGGCTCTACGACCGGCCCGTCGCCTGGGTCCACGTGGTCGAGATCTCCGATGGGAACTGGGGCGCCGCCGGGCGGGTCTTCCGGCTTCCCGACATCGTCTCCTTCGTCACCGGCGCGGCAGTCTGAGCCACGGGCCTGACGTCCGTCGGGCGGCGGCGCTCTCGCGGCCGCCCGACGGACGTCAGGGCCGCGCGTCAGGCGGCGGCGCTCTCGCGGAACGGGTCGGCGGTGTGCTTTATGTAGGTTTGGGGCAACCCCGAACTGTCAGGAGAAGCATGGCGTCCACCCGGCCCCGAGTCCTTTTCGTCACCGACCTCGCCTACCAGGCCCGGGGGCGGCGCTACTGCGACGAGGACATCTTCCTGTCCTCCCGGCTGCGGGAAGACTTCGACCTCGCCCTGTGCCACCCGGTGGACGCCGCCGCCCTGATGGACGCCTTCGACGCGGTCGTGGTCCGCAACAGCGGGCCGGTCCTGCACTACCAGGAGCAGTACGACGCCTTCCGCGCCCAGGCCGCCCAGCGCGGCACCCGCGTCTACAACCCGCTGTCCGGCCGGGCCGACATGGCGGGCAAACAGTACCTCCTTGACCTGACCACAGCCGGATACCCGGTCATCCCCACCGTCGACCGCCCCCAGGACCTCGGCCGCCTGCCCGAGGCGGACCAGTACGCGGTCAAGCCCAAGGCCGGAGCGGACTCCATCGGCCTGGAGTTCGTCACCCGCGACCGGCTCGCCGACGTCGCCTACGGGGACGTCCTGGTCCAGCCGCGCGTCGACTTCCGCTACGAGGTGTCGTTCTACTACGTCGACCACACCTTCCAGTACGCCCTGCACGCCCCCCGTCCCGACCAGCGGTGGAGCCTGGAACCGTACGAGCCCACCGAAGCCGACCTCGACTTCGCCCGGCGCTTCGTCGAGTGGAACACCATCGACCACGGCATCCAGCGCGTCGACGCCTGCCGCACCCGCGACGGCGCGCTGCTGCTGGTCGAGCTGGAGGACCTCAACCCGTACCTGTCGCTGGACCTGGTCCCCGAGCGGACCCGCGACGCCTTCGTCGCCGGCGTGAAGGCGTCCCTTCACCGGTTCCTCGACACCTGACGCGGCGATTTGACCGAATGGCGGACGCGGGCTCGACCGAAAGGCCGATCCCCGGCCTGAGCGGTTCTCGGGACGATCTTCGACGATCGTTCCGACAACTGACTTGGAGTGCCGAAGTGAGAAAGCCATCGAGGTGGCGAGGATCGGTAGTGCTGGCCGTGGCGCTGTGCGCGGCCACGGCCGTGCCGGCGGCCGCGCAGGACCGCGCGGCCGCCGAGAACTGGGTCGCGACGTGGGGGGCGGCGGTCCAGCGCCCCACCCCCGGCACCGAGGACGACGGGCCCAACTGGTCGGTCGCAGGGTTCAGGGACCACACGCTCCGGCAGGTCGTCAGGGTCACCGCGGCCGGTTCCCAGGCGCGCATCCGGCTGTCCAACCTGTACGGCACGAAACCCCTGAAGATCACGGGCGCCCGGCTCGGCAGGTCGGCCGGGGGCGCGCTGGTGTGGCCGGGCAGCTCGCGCGTCCTGCGATTCGGCGGGAAGCCGGCGACGGAGATCCCGCCGGGCAAGGAGGCCGTCAGCGACCCGGTCGCGCTGACCACCTCGCCGCTGGAGAAGCTGGCCGTGACCCTGCGGCTGTCCGGCGCGACCGGCCCCGCGACCTTCCACCGCTTCACCACCGCGACCTCCTACCGCGCGCAGGGCGACCACCTGTCCGACCAGGGCGTCGACGCCTTCAACCAGTCCACCGGCGCGTGGTACTACCTGAGCGGCGTGGAGGTCGCCGCGGACGCGCCCGTCGTCGTGGCCTTCGGCGACTCGCTCGTCGACGGCGTCGGCTCCAGCGCCGGCGCCGACGTCAGGTTCGTTGACCAGCTCGCGGAGCGGCTCGTCGAGGCGGGCGGCCGGGCCGGGACGGTCAACGCGGGCATCGCGGGCAGCCGCCTGCTGAACGACTCCGCCTGCTTCGGCGACAAGGCGCCGGACCGCTTCCGCCGCGACGTGCTGGACCGCCCCGGCGTCAAGGCCGTCGTCATCCACCTCGGCGCCAACGACCTCGGCTACCCCCAGATCGACAGCGCGTGTACCAAGCCCAACCCGCGCGTCACCGTGGCGCAGCTCATCGAAGGTCACCAGGCGCTGATCAGGTCCGCCCACGCCCGCGGCGTCAGAGCCATCGGCGTCACCATCCCCCCGCTGAAGGGGGCGCTGTTCCCGTTCTGGAACGAGGACGTGGAGAAGGCCAGAACGGCGCTCAACCAGTGGATCCGCACCGGCGGCGGGTACGACGCCGTCCTGGACGCCGACCACGCCGTCGCGGACCCCGCCGCGCCCGGTCGTCCCCGGCCTGGCTACGTCTTCGTGGACGGGCTGCACCCCAACGACGCCGGCTCGCACGCCATCGCGTCCGCCCTGCGCCTGGAGGACCTGAAGCTCGGGGCCGGAGGCCCGCGCCTCCCCTCGTAGCGAGGACTGCGCCTCAAGCGCGAGATCCTCTTCCCGAGCGGCGCACCTTTATGTATGTGTATTCACTTCGTCGATCGGATATGGATGCGCCTGACCCGCTCGATGACTCCGGGAAATCCGGCTCACCCGAAGAGCGTAACGTTAGTAATCCGTATCCGACGACAAGTAAAAAGGTTGCCCGGGCTGGGTAGGACGTTTTTAGTAGCTTGGTGAACTGGTCCGGCGGTGGATGAAGGGGGACCGGTGACGGCGAATATCACCGTGGTCGCACGGGGGACCGCAGCGGGAGACGATGCTCGCGGACTGCGTGACTGGCTGGTCGCGGAGGACGAACTGGCGGGCCGCGTCAAGCTGAGCGAGGGAACTCCGGAGCCGGATCGTCTGGGTGTGCCGACGGACGTGATCATGCTGATGCTCGCTCCAGGTGGAGCGGTGACCGCGTTCTCCGCGGCTGTCATCACCTGGATTCGCCATCGAACGGGCACCGCCACGATCACGATCCGCCGTGAGGACCGCACCGAGGTGAAGATCTCGGCGCAACGGGTCCGCGCCCTGGACGGTCAGGCTCTCACAGCGCTCACCCGGGAGCTCGGAGGCTGGCTGGAGGGGGAACCCGGGCGACCACCTCTGCGTGAACTGGCGGGTAGCGATGACACAGCTGACCAGTGACCCCAGGCCGGCTCTCGTCGGGCTGGCGGAAGCGGACATCCTGCTGGTGGGAACCGGCACTCACCTGCCCGGCTCGCGCTTACCGGACGTGCCGGCCATTCCAGGCACTCTTGCCGACCTGGCCGACACGCTGGTCGAACGGTGCAACGCCGCTCGTGACCGGATCCGGATCGTTGTGGATCCCGAGAACAACGGCGAATTCGGTGACGCACTCCAATCCCTGGCGGAGCGGGCATCGGACGTCCTGCTGGTCTGCTTCGCCGGTCACGGCTTGCTGACCGATCGAGGCGTGCTGCATCTGGCCACGCGAGAGAGCGGCAGGCACAGGCGCCACGAGTACACCGCGTGGCCCTACGAATATCTGCGACAGTTCGTACTGGACAGTCCGGCGCGCGTGAAGATAGTGATACTCGACTGCTGCTTCTCGGGGCGGGCCGTCGGCTCGTTAAGCGATCCAGAGGGAATCGCGGAGCTGACTGAAATAGCCGGCGCATTCGTGCTCACCTCCGCGGGAAGGGACGAGCTCGCACTCGCCCCGAGGAACGCAGAGCACACCGCCTTCTTCGGCGCGCTTATTCGCCTGCTCGTCCACGGTGATTTAGTGGGGCCCGAATTCCTGACACTGAATCACGTCTTCCGATACCTGAGCCGGGTCCTGCCCGCGGCCGGTTGCCCTCGCCCACGGCGGAAGGTGACGGGGCTGGCGGGTGACCTGGTTCTCGCGCCCAACGTGGCGCATCTGTCGAGGGGTGCGCCGGAGGCGCGGCCGTCCGGGCAGGTGGGCGCGCCGGCGCAGGACCTGTGCCCGTACCCCGGCCTCAGCCCGTACCTGGAGAAGCAGACCGCGTGGTTCTTCGGCAGGGAGAAGGCGACGGCCGACCTCGTCCGGAGACTTGCCGAGCATTACGACGATCCCGCGGCACTTCTGGTGACCGGGGCGTCGGGCTCTGGCAAGACCTCGCTGCTGAGGGCCGGGTTGCTCCCGGCGATCGCGCGGGGTGAGCTGGGGATCGCGGGCTCTGCCGGGTGGCCGAGGCTCGTGCTCACACCGTCCACCGACCCGTTGGCTGCCCTGGCGTCACGCCTTGCCCTCGTGTGCGACATTCCCGCCGACGAATTGACCGCGCGGCTTGCCGGCGGCCTGACGGAGGCGGCCGAGGTCTGGCAGGAGATCGCGAACGCCGCCTTCCCCGATGAGACGCTCCCCGGCCGGCTGGTCCTGGTGGTGGACCAGTTCGAGGAGATCTTCACGGAGTGCGCGGACAGGGAGCGTCGGCTCTGCTTCATTCGCGCGCTGCACGCGTCCGAGCCCGCCGCCCTCGTCGTTCTGGGGATGCGCGCTGATTTTCTGGGCCGCTGCGCTGACCATCCCGAACTCGCGCGTGCTCTAGCCCGTCCCGTGGTCGTCGGTCCCATGACGGCTTCGGAACTGGGGGCGGCGATCGAACGTCCCGCGGCGACCCTCGGCTTGGACGTCGAGCCGGGGCTCACCGACCTGCTTCTGAAGGACCTGGGAGCCCGTGAGAGCGGAGCAGCCTACGAGGCGGGACGGCTGCCGCTGCTGTCGCACGCTCTTCGCATGACCTGGCAGCGGCGCGAGAGCCAGGTGCTGACCGTCGCCTCCTACACGAGCACGGGCGGGATACATGGCGCGCTAGCTCACACGGCAGACCGGGTGCTGGACGGCATGGACGAGTCCTTGCGCGCCCTCGCGCGCCCCCTGTTCCTGCGGCTCGTCCATATCGGCGGTGAAGGCACCGAGGACACCCGCAGACGTGTTCCGCGCGAACACCTGCTGGCCGAGCTGCCACAGGCGGCGGACGAGGTCGGTGAGCTGCTGGAGTGCTTCGCCTCCGACCACGCACGTCTCATCACCGTGGACGACGGGTTGGTGGAGATCACCCACGAGGCGCTCCTGCGCGCGTGGCCGACGCTTCGCTCCTGGATCGACACCGATCGGGCCGGATTGCTGGTGGAACAGCAACTGCTGGAGGCGGCTCACCGATGGGACCTGGACGAGCGGGACTCCAGCGGGCTCTACCGCGGTAACCGGCTTGCGCTCACCCGCGACTGGGCAGAACGCGCCGCGCATCGGGCGAGCCTCGGGCCGCTCGCCTGTGCCTTCCTCGACGCGAGCATCCAGCACGACTCCATGCAGCGGAGGGCTGCCCGCACTCGCGGACGCCTGCGGAACGCGGCCATCCTGGCACTGACAGTGCTGCTCGTCGTCAGCGTGGGTCTCGTCGGCATGACCGAGTATCTCCGGCGCAGCGCCAACGCGCAGCGGGACATCGCGGAGGCGAACAACCTCACGGCCAAAGCGGCGCAGTTGCGCCAGTCCGACCCCATCACCGCCATGCGGCTTTCCTTGGCGGCTCATGCCATCGCGCAGACCGACGAGACCCGATCGTCTCTGCTCGGGTCGCTGCTTCAGCCGGAGCTGTCCGTGTTCACGCCGGCCATGACGGACTACGCCGCGTACAGCGGGGACGGTTCCACCGAGGCCGTGGTGGTCGGCAACGACATCCAGGTCTGGGACATCGGAACCAGGCGACTGAAGACCGTTCTGCGCGGCGCGGCCAGGAACGTGTCGGAAATAATGCTCAATCACGATGGGGGGTTGCTGGGCACGAATTTCGGCGACAGCAACGAGACGGGAAGAAGTAGCGCTCTTTGGGACGTCACCCGGGAGGGCCGATCACTCGCGGTGCCGTCAGGGCGGATTCGGCTCGTGGCGGCGTCAGGACTCGTCGCGTCCGCGGCCGGAGAGAACGAAAGGCTCGTCCGGCTCCCCGGCCTCACGCCCATCGCCGGCCTGCCCGCCGGGGCCTTTCGCGTGGAGACCGACCCGTCCGGCGGGCTGGCCGCGGTGACGACCACTGATCATCATGTCGACCTGTACAGAATCGGGACGACGGCGACCCGGATCACCAGGTTGGCGTTGCGGCCGGACGGCGCTTCCGGTAGCGAGTACGGGCCGAACGATCTGCACGTGAGCCCGGACGGACGGTGGGTCTTGGCGATCGGTGACGCCATGCTGCTCGACACCACGGGCATGCGGAAAGCCAGGCGTGTGAAGGCGGCAACGGGTACGCATGAGGACTCGGTCAACGCGGGCGCCTTCACCAGGGACGGCCGAGTGATGGCGACCGCGAACGGATGGGCCGTACAGCTCTGGGACACCGAGACGCTGAGGGAACTGCACCGGTTCAGCTATCCCGGGTTCCAGGTGACGACTGTGGGCTTCAGCAGGGACGAGACCGCACTGATGGTCGGCGGTCGTGGCGGAACCCTGCGCATGGTCGACGTGCGCTCGCTCACCCGTCCCACGGTGTTGCACACCAAGGCCGGTGTCGCCGGCGGCCCGGTGCTGGGGGCGCTGTTCAGCCCTGACGGGCACACCGTCGCCACGGTCGCCGAGGACGCCGTCCGGTTCTGGGACAGCCGCACTGGCGAGCAGGTGGGCGAGGACGTCAAAGGGCCTTGGGACACGACGTGGGACACCCTCCAGCCTGTGGCGGTCATGGTTCCGGCCATGTCTTTCTCCGAGGATGGAAAGACCTTGGCGGTCGTGCGATCCAATCACGTCGTCTCGCTCATCGACGTGGCGCGCACGGTCGAGCGGACGCGTATCACGGTGTCCGAGCGTGCCAAGGACCAGGACGAGGTGCTCGCCCTGGCGTTTCAACCGCACCATGACGTTCTCGCCATCTCTGATCGCGACTTCCACGTTCGGCTGTGGGACGTCAACCGCATGACCCAACTGGTCGTCCCCGTCGACCGCGTGATCACTACGCTTGCCTGGGACAGGGAAGGCCGGCACCTCGCGCTCAGCCACCCGAGCCAGACGATGGTGTGGGATCCGGCCTCCGCCACGAACAAGCCGGAGGGGGGTTTCGCCCTGGAACACAGCAGCGAGGCGCTCGCCTTCAGTCCTGATGGGCGCAAACTGGTGGTGCGAGGCGAGAACGACTGCGCCTGCGGCGGGCCGATCGGCCCGTCCATTGACGCCAGGGTCTGGATGTGGGACTCGGCAACAGGAAAGCCGTTAAATCCGCCCATGTCGGGCCACTCGGAGCCAGCCATAGCTGCGGTCTTCTCTCCTGACGGCACCATGCTTGCCACAGCCGGCGCCGACGACACCGTCCGCCTGTGGGACGCGGAAACTCACGCCCCGATCGGGGTCCCGATCTCCGACCATGCGAGCGACGTTGTCGCCGTGTTCTTCAGCGCTGACAGCCGGACCCTGCGGACCCTGGGGGCGGACGGCAGGCTCTTGGACATCGATCTAGTCACTGACGATGCGGTCCACGCGGTCTGCCGGCGAGCCGGCGGGGGGATGACGGAGCAGGAATGGGGGAGTCGCCTACCCGCAGGGATGGCCTACAAGCCGACCTGCTGATCAGCGGCTGCGCCACCTGCATGCCCCCTCTGCGACGTTCGCATGGCCCTCCCTTTGTCACGTCATCGGCGCGGAATGGCCGCAGCCCAGCCAGATCAGCCGGCAGAGTCAGCGGCCGAGACAGCACGGGACGGCCCGGCATCGCGAACACGATGCCGGGCCCTACGCCGTTTCTGTCAGGTATGAGACTTGACCCGGAATTCGACGGGGGTATTGCACGAGGGGCCGTTCGCGCCGCCGATGCGGACGGAATTGAAGAAGTCGCGGTACGTGCTGAAGAAGTTGCCCTTGCCGCCAGGAGTGGTCACGGCCGAGCAGCCGCCATAGTTGGCCTCGGAGAAGAGGTGGATGTAGGAAGCGGTCCGGTTCCAGTCGGACTTGCCCCGGCCGGCCATGTTCAGCGCGGCGAGATCGGGGGTGTCGCTCTGGATCTCGATGACGTCGCCGGTGCCGTCGAGGCCGGAGAACATGCAGTAGGAGCCGGCGTGACACCGGTCATAGCCGGTGGCGGCCTGGGCCGGAACGGTCGGCAGGACGGACAGCGCGACGGCCGCTGCAGGCAGCACCAGCAGGTGAAGTTTCTTGCCCATTACCCCTCATTGCTTGAAACTTTCTTTCGCTGACGCGATGAACATACACGCTCCGATCTTGCTGACGGAAGGGAAGAACACCCGCGGATTTCGGGATTTATGGGCACGAGAATCCGTCCAACTCGGCTGACCTCTCGATTCCTGACCGAGGCGGCTTACAGCGGTGCGTCTCCGGGTGAGGACGTCCGGAAAATCGTCATTCCCCGTACCAGAAGGAGGCAGGGCGGCACGACGAGCACGATGGCCGCCGCCACCCCGAGAACCACGCCCGTGCTCGTGAGCTCGGCCAGCGGCCCGGTCAGCGCCTGGCCGAAGGGCATCAGCCCGAAGCTGCACAGCCACGCGAACGACGTGATGCGCCCGATCAGGTGGTCGGGGATCTCCCGCTGCAGCGCCACCTCCCACTGGATCGCGTACATCTCGACGCCCGCGCCGGCGACCGCGAAGCAGACGAAGATCGGCAGCGCCGAGCCCGAGAGCAGCAGCGAGAGCGGCGCCGCGGCGTAGAGGGCCATCGACACCATGGCCACGACCCCCACGGCCCGGGGCCGCCACGCCATCGTGAGCAGGCCGCCTGCCAGGCCCCCGATGCCGTAGCAGGTGAGGGCGACCCCGTAGACGGCGGGCGATCCGAAGTGCGCGGTGCTGACGACCGGCAGCAGAACCTGGGTCGGCGCCAGCACGAACATGAGGCTGACGGTCGAGAAGAGCAGGATGGCGAGAACCCAGGGACGCCGCCGTGCCTCCGCCACCCCCGTCGCGATGTCGCTCGCGAACGACGCGCGGGGCGCCGGACTCCACGCCGGCTCCTTGACGCGCCAGAACAGCACGGCCGAGACCAGGAAGACGACCGCCGTGACCACGTACGCGGATCGGGTTCCGGCGACGGCGACCAGCGCCACGCACAGCGCCGGTCCCAGCATGATGCCCGTGCGCACCGAGACGCTGATCAGCGACCTGCCGGAGACGCGTTCGTCCTCTGCCAGGACGCCTCTGAGGATCGCGTTGAAGGCGGGCCGGACGAACGCCTCGGCGACGCCGGAGACGAAGACGGCCGCCGCGGCGGCCCAGAACGAGAGCGTGGACGCCAGCGCCAGCCCGGCGGCCATCATCGCCTGGACGCCGTACGCGGCCAGCATGATCCGCCGCCGTGGTATCCGGTCGGACCATACGCCGCCGACCGGAAGGAAGATCACCAGGGCCACGCCGCGGACGGCGAGCACCAGGCCGAGCGTCGAGGCGTCACCGCCGGCGTTGAGGACGGAGACGGTGATCGCGACCGCGAACACCTGCTCGCCGACCACCGAGGCGATCTGGCTGAACAGGAGTGATCGGAACTGCGCGTTGGCGAGCGCCTGGACCCTGGCGAAAAGGCTCCCTTGCGTCAAGAACCGTCGCCCTCCTCGCCAGTCGACAGCAGCGCCGGCACGACCCACCCGACTGTACGACAGCGCGCTGTCGGACGGCCAGGGGAGCCGGGCCGGCGTGCTCGAACGCGATCAGGCGGCGTCGCCCGCGCCCGCGCCCGCGGGAGCGTGCTTGGACGCGATCAGGCGGCGTTGCGCAGGTCCGCGGGGGCGTCCTTGCCGATGGTGTCGGCGATCCAGGAGCGGTAGTGGGTCACGTCCGTCCAGATGCCGAGGCCGGGCCTGCCGTCGGGGTTGGTGGCGCAGCCTGCGCCGCCGTCCTGGCGCTCCTCAACGTCGTCGCCGTCGCGTGAGGTGGCTCCGATGAGCTCCCAACGGCCGTTCACCTTCCGGATCTGCGGGCCTCCGGAGTCGCCGTTGCAGGCGTTGGCCGCCTTCTTGCCGAGCGCGCCGGTGCACACCTCGGTGCCGCGGTCGAGGGAGACGCATCGCCTGTCGGGGACGCGCACTGTCTCGAGCTCCTGCAGCTGCTTGGGGCCGTACGCGCAGTCCTTCTGGTACTCGCAGGTCATGCCCCAGCCGATGATCCGGGTCGGCTCGCCCACCCGTCCGGGGCTGTCGGCGATGCGGATGGGCTGCAGGTCCACCGGCCGGTCCAGCTGGACGAGCGCGATGTCGCCCTCGGGCTCCCCGCTGGGGTCCGTCCAGCCGGGATGGGTGATGATGCGCTTGACGCTGGTGAGGGCCCCGCCGTTGTCGCGGTCGGGGGAGCCGATCCGCACCTGCGTCTTGCCGGGCTTCATGAGCCCCTCGCAGTGGGCGGCGGTGACGACCCAGTCGGGGGCGATGAGGGCGCCGCCGCAGTGGTGCTCGCGCAGCGTGTTCAGCCGGAAGGACACCATGAACGAGTAGGGCTCGGTCGCCGCCTTCCCGCCGATGATCGCGGGGCGGCCCACGCTCGCCGCGCCGGCGGGGGACGTCTGGAGGACGGTGGCCGCGGCGGCCGTCGAAGCGGTGGTCAGGGCGAGTCCGGCGGCCATGAGGGTGGCGAGCACGGCTGATCGCATGCCAGTTATCTTGAACACACACATCTCCCATGCGTTGAGGGGTGCGTCTGAGGAGACACCTTGGAACGTTCCGGGATTCGGTTGGGGGTTGCCGGCGGCATGCTCATCCCGGTGGCAGCCGTGCAGGACCCACCTCGCACACCGATTCCGTACCGCGAACTTCCGATCGCCGACGAGCCGGACGATCATGCGGGGGAGGGGGGCTGTGCGGCTGGGGCCATGAAGCACCCACCGGCTCAGCTAATGAAGCCGCAGGCGACAGGCTACCTGCCACTTCTCCTGAAAGAAACGCGATGCCCCAGGTCAGAGGGCCTGCGAACGCCCGAGACCGCCGAGCGGACCGCCGATCCGGGCCCCGGGCTCGATCATCACAAAACGTGCGTTCGCGCCGGGACGTGATCGGCGGCTGGTGCGGGGGAGATGGGTGGGGCGTACGGGATCACGCGGATGGTCGTGGGCACGCCGAGGGCCAGGATGTGCCGCTCGATCGCGGCCTTGCTCTCGAAGTGGACGATGCCGCTCTCGCGCTCGGCACCCTGATGGCGGTATGCCCACGACGTCAAGCGCTCCCCGATCGCCCCACAGTCGGCGACCGGTCCGGCACGCCATGCGCATGATCATTGATCGTGATCGTCGCCGGGCGGCTCTCGACAAAATCTGTCCCATCTGCGAGTCCGGTGTTCACCATAGGTCGCCGATAATCTGGTATACCGCCCGACATGTGCGGTGACCAGGCATATTGTCCGGGTGGTCAGCGCCCGTCCGGGGCATATTTTGGTTATATCGGCTCTTGTCGGCGTGGGATGACCCACACGCTCAAGCCGATGCGAGGCATCGATGACCACTGCCACATTGCGCACCTCGGCGCAGACGTACGCCAGCGGGCTGCCCGCTGAGGTAACCAGTTTCATCGGGCGTCGGCACGAAGTAGCGGCAGTCAAGCGCCTGCTGGCCGACGCCCGGATGGTGACCCTCACCGGGCCCGGCGGCGTGGGCAAGACCCGGCTGGCCCTGCGCGTCGCCACCGACGTGCGACGGGCCTTCCCCGGTGGGGTCCGGCTGGTCGAACTCGCCGAACTGGACAACCCGGCATTGCTGCCTCAGGCCATGGTCGCCGCGCTGAAGATCCAGAGTCACTCCGCCCAGCCGCCGATCGAGGTGCTCACCGAGCACCTGCGTGAGCAGCGGGCGCTGGTCGTCCTGGACAACTGCGAGCACGTCCTGGACGAGTCCGCCATGATGGCCCAGACGTTGCTGCGCTCCGCCCCGGAACTGCGCATCCTGGCCACCAGCCGACAGCCACTGGGAGTCGCCTGCGAGCAGGCGTTCCCCGTGCCGACGTTGCCGCTGCCAAGCAGCGAATCCCAGCTCGACACGCCGTCCCCCATGTCCGACGCGGTACGGCTGTTCGCCGAGCGGGCCACGGCCGTGCTGCCCGACTTCGCGGTCACGAGTGAGAACCAGGACACCATCGAGCAGATCTGCCGCCGCCTGGACGGTCTGCCGCTCGGCATCGAGCTCGCCGTCGTGCGACTGCGCGTGCTCTCGATCCGCCAGCTGCTCGACCGGCTGGACGATCTCTTCGGGCTGCTCAGCGCGGGATCGCACGCCACCGCGCCCCGCCACCGGACGCTCCGCGCCCTGATCGACTGGAGTTACGGGCTCTGCACCGAGCAAGAGCGCCTGCTGTGGGGGAGCCTCTCGGTGTTCACCGGCAGCTTGGATCTGGAGGCGGCCGAAGCGGTCTGCGCCGGGGAAGGCATCGCCCGTGACGAGATCATCGATCTGGTGATCGGCCTGGTGGAGAAGTCCGTCCTGATCCGGGAGGACCATCCGTACGGAGTGCGATACCGGCTGCTGGACACGATCCGGCAGTACGGGCGTGAGCGCCTCGTCGCCTCCGGGCGGGAGCGGGAGCTGAAACGCCGGTATCGCGACTACTACCAGCAGCTCTCGCGCGAGGCGCGGGCGCAGCTGTTCGGCCCGGCGCAGGCCAAGCTGCTGACCCGGCTGCGCGCCGAGCATCCCAACCTGCGCACCGCCCTGGAATACTGCCACGCCGAGCACGCCGGGCTCTGCATCGACATGGCGAGCGACCTGCTCGACCACTGGATCACCAGCAGCCACCTGGGCGAGGGACGCGACTGGCTCGAACAGGGACTCGCCGACACTGCCGGCCGGTCCGAGGTCAGGGCGCGGGCGTTCTGCGCATGCGGCTGGCTCGCCATCATCCAGGGCGATCAGGCCTCGGCCATCGGGTTGCTGGCCAAGAGCAGAGCGCTCGGCGAGCAACTCGGGCTGGAACCGGTGCTCGGCTACGTCGCGCTCTACTCCGGAATGGTCGCCATGCATGACGGAGACACCGCATCGGCTATCAGCCTCTTCGAGGAGGCGGTGACCCACCATCGCGCCGGCGGAGACCCCGAGGGCGAAGTCCAGGCGCTGACCTGGCTCTCCCTCGCGCATTCGCTCCTCGGCGGCTCGGAGCGCGCCGTCGCCGCGGCCGAGGAGAGCATCGCCATCTGCGACGCTCACGGCGAGAGCTGGCACAGGGCGTACTCGATGACGGCGCTCGGCATCGAGCTCTGGCGCCAAGGCGAGACGCGGCGCGCGACCGCCTTGGCGCAGGAGAGCCTGCGCGTCTTCCACGCGCTGGACGACGCGGTCGGGGTCGGGCTCGCCATCGAGGTGCTGGCCTGGATCGCCGGCTCACAAGGGGAGTACGCGCGGGCCGGCGAGCTGCTGGGCATCCTGCGCACCATCTGGGACGCGATCGGCGCGCCACTCCTAGGGTTCGGCCACCTCATCCCTTACCACGACGAATGCGAGCTCCGTACGCGTCGCGCCCTTCGCGAACAGGCCTTCCAGACGGCCGTCAAGCAAGGCGCCAGACGCTCCCATGACCAGATGCTCGCTTACGCCCTCATGGAGGAAGCGCCACCTTGCAGCCGATCCGGTGAGCAGGGTCAGTACTCGCCGCTCACCCCACGGGAGATGGAGATCGCCCAGCTCATCGCCCGGGGAATGCGGAACAAGGAGATCGCGGCGGCGCTGGTGATCGCTCAGCGCACCGTCGAAGGCCACGCCGAGCACATCCTGAGCAAACTCGGCTTCACCTCCAGAACCCAGGTCGTCGGCTGGATCGCAGAGCAGGCCCGCCTCACTGGCGAGGAGCCTCCAGGCGGCGAGTGAGCATGCCGGTGAAAGACACGATCTGGAACGTCCCAGGCGCTGAACGGTCAGCGGCGGACCGGCAGCAGGCCGACGCCGACGGTTTCGTCGGACGACGGCACGAGATCTCCCAAGTCAGGCGGATCCTGGCCAAGACCCGCCTGCTGACTCTGACCGGCGCGGGCGGGGTGGGCAAGACTCGGCTGGCGCGACGGGTCAGTCGCGTCGTGCCGCAGAGGTACCGGGACGGGGTTCGGCTGGTGGAGCTGGCCACCATCGACGACGAGGACCTGCTGGCCCCGGCCGTGGCCGCCGCACTGGGAGTCCGCGACACCACACCGGACCTCGTGGCCCTGCTGATAGAGCATCTGGCGGACAAACAACTGCTGCTGGTGCTGGACAACTGCGAGCATCTGCTCGGCGCGTGCGCCCGACTGGTGCACCGGCTCCTGCGCGGCACCTCGCGGCTGCAGATCTTGGCCACCAGCCGCCAGTCGCTCGGGGTGTACGGCGAGCAGGTGCTGCCCGTACCGTCACTGCCGATCCCGCAGCCCGGTGAGAGTACCCGCGACATCGCACGGCGTGACGCCGTGCGCCTCTTCGCGGAGCGGGCGGCGACGACCCGGCCGGGCTTCCTCGTCAACGCGGCCAACGCCCAGGCGGTCGCCCGGCTGACCCGGCACCTGGACGGGATTCCGCTGGCCATCGAGCTGGCGGCGGTACGGCTGCGTACGGCATCGGTGGAAGACCTCGCGGACGAGCTCGACGAGCGTCTGGAAGTACCGGCCGAAGGCGGCCCCGGCACGCTGGCACGCCATCAGACTCTGCGGGCGACGATGGACTGGAGCTTCGGGCTGTGCTCGTCCGGAGAGCGACGGTTGTGGGAGCGACTGTCGATGTTCCCGGGGGGTGTGGATCTGGAGACCGCCGAAGCCGTCTGCCCCGGGCAGGGGCTGGCACGCGAGGACGTGCTGGATCTGATGATCGGGCTCGTGGACAAGTCCATCCTGGGCGGAGCGGAGCAGCACGGCACCGGTGTCCGCCACCGCATGCTGGAGACCATCCGCGCGTACGGAGGCGAACAGCTGCCCGCCGCGGACGCGGAGGCGCTGCGCGAGCGCTACATCGACCACTATCGCCGACTGGCCGGGCGACTGCGCGCGGACCGGATGGAGCCGGACCAGATCGATCGCATCCGGACGCTGAAGCCGGAGCTTCCCAATGTGCGCGTCGCCCTCGACCTCTGTTTCGGCAGGCCCGTCGACGCTCCCGCCGGGTTGGAGATCGCCGCTGCGCTGTGGGGCAACTGGCTCGTCGCCGGTGCTCTCAGCGAAGGCCGGTACTGGCTGAAACGCGGCCTCGCGCTCGTACCCGGATCGAGCGTCACCAGGGTGATGGGCCTTTGGGCCGACGGGCTGCTCGCCCACTACCAGGGTGATCCGGCGGCAGCGGCCGACACGAGGGAGTGCTTGGCGCTCGCGCGGCAGCTGAGGGACGAGGCGGCGCTCGCGTTCGCCGTCCAGCTCTCCGGCGTCGCGGCGTTGTCCGAGGGCGACACCCGGGGCGGGATCGCGCTCCTGGAGGAGGCCCGCACCCGGCACCGGGCGAGAGGCGACGTCCACGCCGTGGGGATCACCCTGTACTTCGCCGCGCTCTTCGCCGCCACGACGAGCCCGGACCGGGCCGCCGCCTACGGTGAGGAACTCGTGAGGTTGTGCGAGGAGCGCAACGCGACGCTCTTCCGTGCGTACGCGCTGTACGCGGTCGGCATGGCCTGTTGGGAGCAGGGCGACTGGCAGCAGACCGAGGCCAGGATGCGGGAGGTGGCCGCGTTCTGGAGCGTCGCGGACGACCGGTGGGGCCTGCCCCAGTGCCTGGAGGCGCTGGCGTGGACGGCTGGGGCGCGCGGCCGGTACGAGCGGGCCGCCCGGCTGCTGGGCGCCGCCCACCTCCTGTGGGAGGCGGTCGCCGCCTCTCCGATGCGGCTGCGGTTCCAGGCGAGATCGCACCAGGAGTGCGCCGAGCGGGCACGTCGCGCACTGGGGGCCCAGGCGTACAGGGCGGCCTTCCGGGACGGTACGCGGCTCGGGCTGCCCGAGGCGGTCGCCTACGCGCTGGAAGAGCCATGACGAGCACCAGCGGGCACCGCCGTTCTCGGCCCGGGTAGCACCGCTGGACATCCACCAGCCGCGGGACGGTGGTGGCGGGCAGCTCCGACCGCACGCTGGCCGAACACGAAGCAGCGGGAACGACCCGTGCTGACGGGAGCGGGAGGTGGCGACCCGCAGCGACCGGAGGCGGCCGCAGTGACCCGCAGCGACCGGGCGGCCGGAGTGAGCCACGGCAACCGGAGGCGGGCAATGGATCCGCGGCGGCCGGAGGTGGGAAGAATGGGGCGCATCGACCGGAGCGATCAGAAATGACCCGTACCGACTGGAGTGAGCTGGAATGAGCCGCATCGACGCGCACCACCACGTCTGGGACCTCGCCGCCCGGGCGCACGAATGGCTCGACCCCGAGCCGGTGGCGCCCATCCGCCGGACCTACACCCTCGACGACCTCACCGAGCACGCGGCCGCGGCAGGGGTGAGCGCGACCGTGCTGGTGCAGGTGCTGCCCGACCTGGCGGAGACGGCTGAGTTCCTGGCCCTGGCCGCGAAGTCCGAGCTGGTGGCGGGCGTCGTGGGCTGGATCGACCTCACCGCGCCCGACGCCGCCGACGTGCTGGCCGGGCTGCCGGGCGGGCTGGTGGGGGTCCGTCACGGCGTGCAGTCCGAGCCTGACCCCGGCTGGCTCACCCGCCCCGACGTCCGCCGCGGGCTCGGCGCGGTCGCCGCCGCGGGTCTGGCCTACGACCTGCTCACGCTCCCGTACCAGCTGCCCGCCGCCATCGACACGGTCGCCGCCATGCCCGAGCTGACGTTCGTCCTCGACCACCTGTCCAAGCCGCCGATCGCCTCGGGGGAGCTCGAACCCTGGGCGAGCCGGATCCGGGAACTGGCCGGGCACCCCAACGTGTACTGCAAGCTGTCCGGGATGGTCACCGAGGCTGACTGGGCGTCCTGGCAGGTGGCCGAGCTGCGGCCGTACGCCGAGACCGTGCTGGACGCGTTCGGGCCCGAGCGGGTGATGTTCGGCTCGGACTGGCCCGTCTGCCTGCTCGCGGCCGAGTACGGGCAGGTGGCCGCCGCCGCGGACGAGCTGTGCGCGGGCCTGTCGGCGGGCGAGCGTGCGGACGTCTTCGCCGGGACGGCCCGGCGCGCCTACCGGCTGGGGGACGGCTGACGCGGGCCGCTCCGGCCTGCGAGAAGACCGGGGTGGACAACGACCTGTAGGCCACGGCGCCGACGCCCCGGCCGCTGTGCCGGGCCGGCTACTCCGACGGGCGGCCGGCACATCCGGGGCAGGACACCATCACCATCGTCCGGGTGACCTCGTTCAGGTGCGTCACCTCGCGGGCCCCCAGGCAGTAGCGGCACAGGTTGAGCCGGGCGTACTGCGGGTCGTTCCACCGCGGGTCGGCCCACACGGGCGGGCGCGGCGGCGGGTTCTCCGGTGTCCACTGCGGACGGCCGTCGTGGCCCCTGCCGTTGCAGAACTCGCAGGCCAGCGCCATCCCGGCCACCCACTCGACCATCGTGCCACCGCACTCGGGGCAGGTGATCGGGTCAGGCGTCGACAAAGCCGCTCCCGGCGCACGAGCGGCACGTGTTCCAGAGCCGCTCCTGATTCTGCTCGCCGTTGAGCTCTTCCCAGTTTCCGCCCTCGCCGAAGCATGCGCCGCACTTGACCTGCTCCGGCTCGTCGTCCTTAGCCATGGCACGAACCGTACCCAGGTGAACGGGGTTCGACCACGGTCCGTAACCGGAATGCGACCGTCCCGTCACGGGAGCGCACCGTGGCCATGGGGTCACCGCTCAGGGCGGCCCCTGGTAACCGGCGGGTGGGGTGTCGGCGTCGTAGCGGGGAAGAGGCAGAGGGCGATCATTGAGGAACGCGGCGATGGCGGCCATCACCTGCGGGTCGTCCTGGTAGGCGTTGTGCCCCACGCCGCGGACGTAGACCAGCCGCGCTTCGGGCAGGCGATGAGGGATGTCCCCGCTCAGTGGTGCGCGGGGGGCCAGCCCAGTTCGGCGTGGAAGGCGTCGCGGGCCTGCTCGAACGCGGCGCGGTCCAGCACCGCGCCCGCGTGGCGTCCCGCCGTGATGGGCTCGTCGTGCAGGCGGGCGGGCAGCTCGTCGGGGCCGCCGCCCTCGCGCGCGGCGTAGGCGCGCATCTCGTCGAGCCGCCGCTGCCCGGCGTCCAGCAGGTCCCGGAGGGTGAAGTCCTCCCCGGAGACGGCGGTGACCAGCGCGGTCAGGCGGGGGATGGTCAGCGGCCTGGTCGGCGAGGACGCGAAGACGCACAGGTTCAGCGCGTCGAGGCCGCTCCACAGCCGCAGCAGGCGGGCGGTGCGGCGGCCCCGCTCCGCGTCGAGCGCGGCGACCGGGGCGGGCTCGACCGCGATCCGCTCCGCCTCGGGGAAGCTGTACGCCAGCCCGAGCTCGGGGTCGAAGTCGAGGTCGTGCTCCAGGGCGTCGTAGCGCGGGCCGCCAGGCGCGATCGCGTACCCGAGCCCGAGCCCCGGCTGGATCCGCGGGTCGAAGCACGGCAGCTCCACGCCCTTGACGGTCATCGCGTACGCCGCCGCCTCCGGGCCGAGCCGCCGGGCGGCTCGCGCCGCCCCTTCGGCGAGCAGGTCGCCGAGGGCGCCGCCCCGTGCCGCGACGTCCCGGATCAGGCCGGGCAGCGACGCGGCGTCGCCGAAGGCGGGACCTCCGGGCAGCAGGCCGCGTTCGGCGCACTCCATCGCGAAGGCGAGCGTCCCGCCGAGGGAGACCGGGTCGAGGCCGAGGTCGTGGCAGAGCGCGTTCGCGCCGAGCACGGCGTCGAGGTCGTCGATCCCGAGATTCCAGCCCAGTGACAGGAACGCCTCCTGCCCGAGCCCGCCCGTCCTGCGCTCGGACGCCGCCGGCGGCGCGTACACCTTGAGGCAGTCGTTCGGGCATCCGGGGCAGCCCCCCGACGTCGCCATCGCGCGCCCGTCGTAGTCGCGCGGGCCGGGGACCCGCAGGCCGGTCGCGCCGGGCACGGAGAAGTTGCGCACGGACGCGTAGCCGGGGTCGAGCGGCTCGCCCACCCACCCGGCGAAACCGGGCTCACCGGCCTGGAGCGCCGCGAGCGGGTTCGTGGCCATCGAGTCGCGGTAGCCCGCGGCCAGCTCGGCGAGCACGGCCGGGTCGGCGACCGCCGCCGGGGCGTCGCCCACGCACACGATCGCCTTGAGGTTCTTCGCGCCGAAGACGGCGCCGAGCCCGTACCGCGCGGCGGGGTACGCGTAGTCGGTCACCACGCTCGCGTACCGGACCAGGTTCTCCCCGGCGGGACCGATCGCCGCGACGTGCGCGCCGTGGCCGTGGCGGGCCCGCAGCGCGTCGGTCGTGGCGGCGACGCCGAGGCCGCGCAGCTCCTCGGCCTCGTGCGCGGAGACCTGGCCGTCCTGGACCAGCAGGTAGGAGAGCCGTTCGGCCCGTCCGACGACGGCCAGCGCCGTGGCGCCCGCGCCGCGGATCCCCGCCGCGAACGGGCCGAGCGCGTGCGCCTCCCCGGCCACCCCCGACAGCGGCGACTTGGCCAGGAACACCGCCTTGGCCAGCCCCGGCGCGGCAGCCCCGCCGAGCGTCCCGGCCGCCACGTACAGCAGCGCCCGCGGGTCGTACGGGTCCAGCCCTGGGGGCGTGCGCTCGGCCATCAGCCGCAGCCCGAGGACGGACCCGCCGAAGTGCCCCTTCTCGGCGGAGCGGTCCTCCCGCTCGACGGTCCCGGCGGTCAGATCGACGATGAACGGCACGGCAGAGCCTCCCAGGGCCACGCGACGCGAAGGACGGGACGGACGCGAACGGGCTGGCTCTTCGCTGGGTCCCCGACGCGGCACGACATCACAGAACCCCGGAAAGCGCAAGACCGCTGGCAGCGCCGGTCAGCGCCGGTCACTGTCGGCTGCTGGTCGGCGCCGGGGCGCTTGACGGCCAGGGCGATCACGTCCGCCGGCTCGTCGAGCTCGCCCGGATCCTCGGTGAGGGCGGCGATGGCCAGCCGGAGGTGCGGCCGTCCCGGACGTACCCGGTACCGGCTGCCGGGCTTTCGAGCGGGACACGCCCGGCCTGGTTGCAGCCCCGTCCAAGCCTTGCTCAAGCCGCCTTCGACCGATGCCGCCTACTTTCACCGCGGCTGCCGCTCACATCCCTTCTACCGAACGGATCTGCTCGTGATCACTCGTCGTACGTGATTGTCTTCGAACCTGCAGCACGCTCACGCTCACCATCGGTGACCACGCCCGAGGAGTCAGAGAGCTGTAGGTTCAACTGTGCAGGTGAAAGCGCCGCCAACCTTGCCGATATTCGACGACCGGGCAGGGCTGTCTGTTGTTGCTGCGCCTCGCCAGTGTTTGGATTGGGATCATGGTCCTAGATGAGCTACGCGACCTCCTGAACCGCCATGCTCGCCCCGATCTCAGCACCTCGATCGAGGACGTCCTGATCTTCAAGGCCGAGCAGCCTCAACCACCGATGCCGACGACCTACGGCAAGGTGCTGGCCATCGTGGCCCAGGGCACGAAACGTTTCGCGCTGGGCGAGCAGATGTACGAGTACCGGGAGGGGCAGTTTCTCATCGCCTCGGTCGACCTGCCGGTGACCGCCCACTTCGCCAAGGCCAGCCCGGACCTGCCGGGGCTCGGAGTCGGGCTGACCCTGTGCCAGGCAACCGTTGCCGAAGTGCTGCTGCAGGCGGCGCCGGGCGATCTGCCGGAGCTCGGCGAGGGCGCACCGCCTGGACTGGCCGTCAGCACCGCCTCCGCCGAGCTTCTCGACGCCGTCATCCGCCTGCTGCGCCTGCTCGACCGGCCCGAGGACATCACCGTCCTCGCGCCGCTCATCAAGCGGGAGATCGTCTGGCGCTTGATTACCAGCGATCAGGGCGCAATTGTGCGCCAGTTCGGCCTCCCCGACAGCAGCCTCAGCCACATCGCCCTCGCCGTGCAGTGGATCCGCGATCACTACGCCCAGCCGTTCCGCGTCGAGGATGTGGCCAAGCTGGCGGGGATGAGCGTCTCGACCTTCTACCGCAACTTCCAGGCGGTCACCGGGATGAGCCCGATCCAATTCCAGAAGCAGATCCGGCTCCAGCAGGCTCGACTCCAACTCGCTGCAGCCCCCAGCGACATCGCGACCGTCAGCCGCCGCGTGGGCTACGACAGCCCCTCGCAGTTCAGCCGCGAGTACCGCCGCCAGTTCGGCGCCCCTCCCCGTCAGGACGCCTCGCGTCTGCGCGCTTCCGCCACGGGATCAACGCGCTGACAGGGCTTACTCCTCCAGTACGCGGTCGAGGCGGATCGGCAGGGATCGTTGGCGAGTCCCGGTGGCGTGCCAAACGGCGTTTGCGATCGCGGCAGCCGTACCGACATTGCCGATCTCACCGGCACCCTTGACGCCCATGGGGATGCCGGGCTCGTAGTCGGACACGAAGTCGGCCTCGATATCGGGCACGTCGGCGTGCGCGGCAATGTGGTAACCAGCGAAGTCCGCGTTGACGTGCCGGCCCGAGACCCGATCGCGGATGCCTTCCTCGTGCAGGGCCATGGACAGCCCTCCGATCAGGCCGCCGATGACCTGGCTGCGGGCCATGAGCGGGTTGACCACGCGGCCGATGGCGTACATCCCGAGCAACCGGCGCACGCGGACCTCGCCGGTGGCCGGATCGACGGTCACTTCGGCGAAGACGGCGCTGAAGGCATGCCGCTCCATAGACGCGAGGTCGCCGAGCAGTTGGGTGGTGTCGACCGTGACCGTCCCGCTGCATCCCTGCTCGCGCATCTTCGTCCCGGCCTCGATGATCGCCCAGACCCAGGAGGTGGTGCCCCGGGATCCGCCCGCGCTCCAGGCCGGGCCGAGGGCGCTGTCGGAGATCTGGAGCCGGATCCGCTCGGTGTCGACCATCAGGGCGTCGGCGGCGACCGCGGTCAGCGCGGTGCGGGCGCCCGTGCCGAGGTCGGTGGCGCCGATGGCCACCGTGAAGGTCCCGTCCGGCTCGGCGCTGATCGACGCCGACGACGGGAACGCCCCGACGCTGAACGACGTGGCGGCCAGTCCGGTGCCCACCAGCAGCGGTCCTTCCCGGCGCAGCCGCGGCCGATGATCACGGGTGTTCCAGCCGAACCGTCGCGCGCCTTCCCGCAGGCACGCGACGAGGTTGCGACTGCTGAACGGCAGGCCGGAAACAGGCCCGACCGACGGCTCGTTGCGCAGCCGCAGTTCGAGCGGATCCATGCCCAGCCGCTCGGCCAGCTCGTCCATAGCGCATTCGAGGGCGAACGATCCGGGCGCGGCGCCGGGTCCCCGCATCGAGTACGGCGGCAGGATGTCCAGCGGGACCGCGGTGAGTCCGGTCCGGATGGCGGGGGCGGCGTAGAGGGTCTTGGTCAGCTCGGTGCAGCCCTCGATGTACTCCGCCAGCGGCGAGATCTCGAAGGCCGGCTCGTGCCAGATCGCCCGCAGCTTGCCGTCGGCCTCGGCGCCGATCCGGATCAGCTGGTCGGTCGCCGGCCGCATCGCGGTCGAGAGGAACACCTGGGAGCGGGTCAGGGTGACCCGCACCGGCCTTTGGAATCGAAGAGCACCCATCGTTGCCAGGATCAGCTGCGGGCCGCATAGACCCTTTGATCCGAAACCGCCGCCAACATGCTCGGTACGGATGTGCACCCGATCAAGCGGCAGGGAGAACAGCGTGGCCAGGGCGGCGGCGATGGTGAACGGCCCCTGGTTGGAGTCGATGGCCTCCAACCGGTCGCCCTCCCACCAGGCGGTCGCCGAATGCGGCTCCATGGCGCTGTGATGCTCCTCAGGCGTTCGATACCGCTCCTCGACGATCATCGCTGACGCAGCCAGCTCGGCCTCCACGTCACCGACATCCACGGGCCCGTCGAAGAGGGTGATCGCCGGACGGCCCGCCGGATGATCGGCGCTGAACTCCGTGTCGTGCGGCTCCTCGTCGTAGGTGACCAGCAGCGCCTCCGCTGCCGCCTGGGCCTGCTCCAGCGTCTCGGCCACCACCAGCGCGACCGGCCTGCCGGCGAAGGGGATCACCTCGTCCTGCAACAGCTGGAGCTGGCCGTCCGGGCCGAAGAAGCCGCCCGCCTTCGGGTTGAGGCGGGGCGCGTTGCGGTGGTCGAGCACGCCGAGCACGCCGGGCATATCCTGGACGGCCGAAATGTCGATGTCGCGGATGCGTCCCCGGGACACGGTCGACAGGACGGCCGCACCGAAGGCCAGGCCCTCGATCGGCACGTCGGCCGCGTACCGTGCGGCCCCGGTGACCTTGGCTGGTCCCTCGATTCGCGGCCGGGCGACTCCGACGGCGTTCATGCGCACACCTCGCTCAGGACGGAGACGATGAGATTGCGGGCCAGCGTCACCTTGTAGCCGTTGCTGGGCAGCGGTTCGGCGGCGGACAGTTCGGCATCGGCGGCGGCCCGGAAATCGCCAGGATTGTCCAGCAGAACGGCCTCAGCGGTCCGGGCTCGCCAAGGCTGTGAGGCGACCCCGCCGAGGGCGATCCGCACCGAGCCCTCATCATCGATGCCCACCGCGATGGAGACGGTGGCGAAGGCATACGATGCACGCTCGCGGACCTTCCGGTAGCGCGACCGCGGAAACGACCCACTGAGACTGATCGCAGTAATCAACGCTCCCGGCGGCAGCGCCGACTCCTCGTGGGGCGTGTCCCCGACGGGCAGGTAGAACCCCGCCAGCGGGATCTCCCCGGGGCCGTCGAGCGTCTCGTAGTGCACGACCGCGTCGAACGCCAGCAGCGCCACCGCCATGTCCGAAGGATGGGTGGCCACGCAGCTTGAGGTCCAGCCGAGGATCGCGTGGTTGTGGTGCTCCCCGGCGATCGCCGGACACCCGGTGCCTGGCACCCGCTTGTTGCACACCTGCGTGGCGAAATACCCGCACCGGGTCCGCTGCAGCAGGTTGCCACCCACCGTGGCCATATTGCGTAGCTGGCCCGACGCACCCGCCAGCACCGCCTGGCTCAGCGCCGGATACCGTCGCCGCACGTCGGGATGGGCGGCAAGGTCGCTGTTGGTCGTCGTGGCACCGATGACCAGCCGGCCGTCCGCTGTCTCGCGGATGCCGTCGAGCGGCAGGAAGCGCACGTCCACCAGGCGGGTGGGCGCCTCGACCCCGTCTTTCATAAGATCGACGAGGTTCGTGCCGCCGCCCAGGTAGCGGGCGCCGCCGTCGGCTGCGATCAGCGCGTCATGGACGTCCACCACACGCTGATAGGCAAACTCCTTCATTCCGCCACCACTTGGAGCACGGCACGCACGATCGACGGGTACGCGCCGCAGCGGCACAGGTTGCCGCTCATCCGTTCGCGCACCTCCGCCGCGTCCAGCGCCGGCGCCGGGCAGTCCGGTGACACATCGGCGGTGACCGCGCTGGGCCAGCCCGCCGCATGCTCGGCCAGCATGCCGACGGCCGAGCAGAGCTGCCCGGAGGTGCAATAGCCGCACTGGAAGCCGTCGAGCCGGATGAACGCCTCCTGCATCGGCAGCGGCTCGCCATCCACGGCAAGGCCCTCGACGGTCGTGACGGCGGCGCCCTCGGCCGCGACCGCCAGCGTCAAGCACGACACCACGCGCCTGCCGTCGATCAGCACGGTGCAGGCGCCACACTGCCCGTGGTCGCAGCCCTTCTTCGGTCCGGTGCAGCCGATGTCTTCACGCAACGCGTCCAGCAGCGTCGTGCGATTGTCGACGGTCAACCGATGCGTCACGTCGTTGACCCGCAGCGATATCTCGCTGCGATGCTCGTTCATCATCGTTCTTCCTTTCTCGACAAGCATGGATTCACGCAACCAGGCAGGCCAGGGGCAGAACGAGCCCCAAAACTCGCGCGTCCTTGCCCATTCCTGCCTGCCACACCGTCACCGGAACCCCGCGTATCGCCGGGTCTCGACGACGATCAGGGCAGTCAGGACAGCCACCACGCCGGCCAGCCCGGCAAGCGGCGGGAGCAGCGCGGCGACCGGCGCGACCGCCAGGAGGGCGCAGGCCGCCACCAACTGAGGGGGACCGAAGGTGTGGTGCATCCGGAACCTGAACAGCAGATGCCCGACGAGGTAGAGCGCGGCACCGCCGTAGAGCGCGAGCGCCGAGAACACTCCCAGCGGCTCGCCGTCGTCGACGTACGCGACCACGCCCTCGATGCCCAGCGCGGTGAGCATGATGCCGGCGACGATCGGGAAGTGCCCGTAGGTGTAGGCCTCGACCGCCAGGCTGACCCGCCTTTCGCCACGCAGGCTGCCGAGCCGGTGCGCGGCAGCGCGCGACACCACGTCGAAGTACAGCCACCACAGGCACACCGCGACGGCGATGCCCAGGATGGCCGCGAGTAGCAGGGCCACGCTGATCGGCTGGCCTGCGGCGCCGACCCCGATGGCAACGACCGACTCGCCGATGGCCACGATCATGAACAGGCCATGCCGCTCGGTCAGGTGCGCCGGGCTGTGCAGCCGCCAGTGGCCGTGCCTGGTGGTGAAGTAGATACCGGCCCAGTCCACCAACAGAGCGACGCCGAACAGCAGGACCTGTGCCCAGCTCCCGAGCAGGGCCCCGGACACGAGCAACGCCGCGCTCGCCAGCAAGGGCAGCCAGGTGATGGCGATCTGACGCCGCAGGCCGGGATCACCGTCCGCGGCCACGGCATAGACCGTGAGGTGCACCCAGCGCACCAGTAAGTAGGCCACCACCAGCACGAGGGGACTGCTCAAGCCGCCCGGCCCGTCGGCCCAGGCTTCCGGGATGGTCAGGGCGACCACGAACATCGCCGCCATCGCGACGATCATCCTGGCCCGCAGCAGGCCCTCGTCGGCCCGTGAATGGTTGCCCAGCCAGGTGTAGCCCGACCAGGCACCCCACAGCAAGGCCAGCGTCAAGAGCCCCTGGAGCACGCCGCCGGCGCTGCGCTCGCGCGCCATGTGCCCGGTGATCTGGGTGATCGCGAAGACATAGACGAGGTCGAAGAACAGCTCGAAGGGCGTCGCCCGGTGGTCCTCGCCGGTCGAGCGTACGGCCGGCCGGTTCTTGCCATGTCGCACCTTCATGATCAACCTCTGGGTCTCCGGCAGATGTAGGCGAACGCGGGCGGCAGGTTGGCCCACACCGTCCGGCTGACCACGACCTCCTCGAACCGCCCGGCCAGGGACTTCCGCAGCCGTCGCGCCGACGGCGCCCACCGCGTGTACGTGTACGCGAACGTGGTGAACACGCCGTCCGGGGCGAGGACGTCAGTGACGGCGCCGAGGAGGTCGCGCTGTGTACTCGCGGCGAACGCCGCCCAGGGCAGGCCGCTCACGATCACGTCCGCCCGGTGGTGGCCGCGCGCCGCCAGCACCTCGCGGAGCTCGCGGGCGTCGGCCACGGCGACGTCGACCTGCGGGAAGCGAGTGGCGAGACGCTGCGCGAACCGCTCGTTGACCTCGACGGCCAGGTGGTGGCCGCGGCCGTCCAGCCGCCGCTGGATAGCGGCCGTGAACGCCCCCGTGCCAGGCCCGAGCTCGACCACCAGCGGGGCGCCGTTCCGCGGGACGGGCGCGGTGACAAGGTCGGCCAGCGGCTCACCGCTCGGCGCGACGGCGCCGACGGTCAAGGGGGCGCGGACGAACTCGTGCAGGAACGCGGCACGCTCGCTCATTCGACGTCCTCCAGGATCCGGGCCAGCCAGTCGTTTCTGGTACGGCGAGCCGCGAGCGAAATCCGCGCCTTCGGGTACAGCGCGTCGAAGCCGTGAAAGCCGCCCGCCCAGATATGCAGCTCGGCCTGGCCGCCGGTGGCCCAGATCCGGGTGGCGTAGGTGACGTCCTCATCGCGGAACACCTCGGCGGTCCCGGCGTCGATGTAGGTGGTCGGCAAGCCGGACAGGTCGTCGGCGATCGCGGGTGACACGTAACCGGAAACCTCCCCGTTCCCGATCACCGAGCGCCAGCCGAACTCGTTCATCTCGCGGGTCCAGACACCGGGGTCGCCGGAGTACTGGTGGCTGGAGGTGGTGATGTTGCGGTGGTCGAGCATCGGACAGATCAGTACCTGCGCGGCGATCGAGGGGCCGCCGCGGTCACGAGCCAGCAGGGTGAGCCCGGCGGCGAGGCCACCACCGGCGCTGGCCCCCGCGACGATGATGCGATCCGGGTCGACCCCCAGCTCGGCGGCGTGCTCGGCGACCCAGAGCAGGCCCCGGTAGCAGTCCTCGACCAGGGCCGTACCAGTGGCCTCAGGCGCCAGCCGGTACTCCACGGAGACGACGACGGCGCCGAACCGGTCGAGCCAGTCCAGGGCGATGCCGATCTGCGAGAATCTGTCCCCCATGACCATGCCGCCGCCGTGGATCCAGAACACGCACGGCGCCCCCGCCGGGTGACCGGCCGGGCTGAAGATCGACAGCGGGACGGGGTCGGTGACCTCCCGGCGAGCGACGCAACGCCCTTCGAGGAGGGCGTCGATCGCCGTCGACGGGAGCAGGCGCAGCTGGGCGAGTATCTCGGTGTCGAGCTCGGACCTGAGGGGCAAGTCGGCGAGGAGCGCCTGCAGCTCAGGGTCGAGGTGGGGTCGTGCCATCGTGGACTCCCCTCGCTGGGAACGGTGCGGGCTCACAGCGCGGCCTTACCGCCGACCGGCACCTCGTCGGTGTACCGCGACTCGCCAGCCAGCAGCGGCTGCAGCGCCGCGACCATCGCCTTGGCCGGCTCGGTCGCGAAGAACCTGGCGTGGGCCTCCTGGCTGACCCAGCCCTCGGTGACATAGACGGTGTCCGGGTCGCCGGCCGAGCGGCCGACCAGGAAGACGACGCAGTCGTCGTTCGGCAGGGACGGCGCGTCGAGCAGGGCTTCGACCAGCTCGTCGCCCTTTCCGGCCTGCGCGGTCATGGTGGCGTGGAAGCCGTGGCCGATGGTCATGAGGTTCTCCTCACTCGTGGAACTCGTTGCAGCCCACTGTCGGCGTGGCCCGGCCGTACCACATCAGTCATCCGACTCTGCGGGGGATGGCCCGCCGCAGCCGATGACCTAACCGCTTATGTACGGCGGGCCCCGCGACCCACCCATCAGGCCTGGTCGGGGGCGTTAGGTCATTTGACAGATGCATGGCTCCGGCCCATGCTCGACCATCGTCACGTGACGAGTCCTCCAGAGCCGCCAGTCGTCCTGCGCATGCGCGAGGTCCGGGACCGAGCCCTGTTCGACCTGGACGACGGGCCGGTCACCCCGTCGAACCGCGCCGAGCTGACCGCGCTCGCACACCTGCTGAACGCCCTGCTGGCCAGCATGGTCGTGTCCTCGTTGCAGTACGAGCAACATGCATTGCTGGTCCGTGCACCGTCATATCGGCCGGTGGCCGAGTTTCTCTACGCTTGCGCCGACCGCGACCGCGCCGGCGCGCGGATGCTTGCTGTACGCATCGGGCAGCTCGGCTTCGTCGCCGAGTACGACCCGCAGCACCTGCCCGCGTGGTCGCGCCTCACCTTCCAGACGTTCCCGGACGGAGACCTCGCCGGCATCGTGACACAGGACCTGGTCGGGGTGCGGATCCTCGTTCAGACGCTGCAGGAGGCGGCGCGCTGGGTCGGGGCCGACGATCCCACCACCCGGCGCCTTCTGGAGCGGCTACTGGAGGACAAGGAGGCCCAAGCAGACGAACTCAGCGCGCAGTCACAGGCGAGAACCGCTACCGGTCCGACAGCGCATCCCTGAGCCCGGCCCGCGTCGTGACGCCAAGCTTGGGGAAGATGCGGTACAGGTGCGCGCCGACCGTGCGATGAGACAGGTACAGCCGCTCCGCGATCTGCTTGTTGGTCAGTCCGCTCGCCGCCAGCCGCGCGATCTGCAACTCCTGCGCCGTCAGAGCGGCGGGGCCGCTGGACGACCCGTCGGCCTGCCGGAATCCGGTAGCGCGGATCTCCCTCCGCGTGCGCTCGAGCCAGGGCTCGGCAGCCATCGCAGCAAAACCGTCACGCGCGGCGAGGAGGTGGCGGCGGGCCTCCGCGGCCAATCTGGCACGCCGCAGCCGCTCGCCGAGGACGAGCCGGATTCTCGACGCGTCCCACAGCCAGCGTTCCACCGCAGGATCCAACAGCAGGGATTGCACCTTTTCAGGATCACCGTCGAACACGAGGAACTCTGCCGCCTCCTGAATCAGTGCCATCCTGGGCGACAGCCCGGCCACGTCGACGGCCCGCATAGCCTCGACGTGCGCTCTGGCCTCGACCGTGCGCCCCGTCCGCATCGCCGCCTCGACCAGGTCGAACATGACCCACGTGCAGTGGGGCGCATGCGAGGCCAGGACGCCCGGCGGGCTCATCGCCGCAGCGTGGTGGAAGGCGGCGTCGAAGTCTCCCTGGCCCATTGCCGAGAGGACGCGCGGATGCTGGGCAAACAGGGCCGCGGCCGTCACGCCGCGTGGGAGCGCCCAGTGGGTGATCTCGTCGGCTAGCGCGTACGCCTCGTCGAACCGCCCTCGTCCGGCGGCGAGGATCGCCCTGTTGTACAAGAAGTACCACCTGAAGAAGGAGAAGCCGCTGGTGTCACAGACCCGCTGTCCCTCGAGGGCGAGCCGCTCGCCCTCCTCCCACCGGCCGACGAGGTAGTCGTCCAGGCACAGGTGCATCAGGGCGCCGAGGTGCCGACGCGGAGCTCCCCCCTCTCGTCCCTGCTGGACCAGCCGCCACGAGGACTCACGGCAGTCACCCAGGCGGTCCAGGTAGACCGACGCCGTGCCGATCCGCATGATCCGCGTGGGGTCGGTTTCATCAGCGAGCGTGGCGAGGACGGCCTGGCTGCTCTCCAGCGCCGACGCTGCCGTGCGGACCGGATCGGGAAAGGTTTTGCTCGCCAGCGCCAGGACGTCTGGCGGTCGTGGCTCCAGCCTCCGCAGCGCTCGATCGAAGGGCTCCCAGTACTCCGGGGCGCTGCCGTACCAACAGAGCAGCATCAACGTGTGCATAGCCTCGATCAGCGCGGGATCCTCGGCGTGGTAGCCGTGGTCCGCGGTCTCGATGGCGCCGGCCAGCAGTCGGTGGGCTGTGGCTACGTCGCCGTCCCCGTTGAGCATCAGGAAGGCGGCCGCGTTCGCCGCATGGAGCGAGCCGACGGAATCCGGGGCCGCCCTACGCGCATCGGACAGGAGCGTCTTCGCATCGTCGAGAGCGCCGCTGGCCTCGGCGCCGATGTAGGCGGCCTCGGAGAGCCGCCGGCCCCGATCGGCGCTTGTCGCGCTCAGCTCGGCGGCGCGGATCAGCGCCGCGATCGCCGCGAATGCGTCCCCGCGGAGCATGACGCGATGCGCCGAATCCTCGAGCAGGGCCGCGACCGCTTCGTCCGGGCCGGCGGCGGCCGCGGCGAGGTGCCATGCCCGGCGTTCCTGATCATCGATCAGGGCGCCCGCGAGTGCGATGTGCGCGCTCCGGCGCTCCTCGTGCGTGGACTCTGCCACGATCGCCGACCGGATCAGCGGGTGGCGGAAGGCGATCCGCGCCGTGGCATCGTCCACGCGTACCAGCTGCGCCCGCTCGGCCGGGGCGAGGTCGGCCAGCCCCTGACCGTCCTCAAGGGCGGCCCTGAGCGGCCGAACGTCGCCGGTGCCCTCGAACGTGGCCAGCAAGAGCATCCTGCGGGTCGATTCCGGCAGATCAGCGATCCGCGCGGCAAACATCGCCTGGAGCCGGTCGCTGAGCGGCACCACCTCGGGTTGCACCATCGCCTGATGCGCCGAGCCGAGCAATGTGGACGGCAGCTCCGTCAACGCCAGCGGGTTGCCCTGTGCGAGATCGAGCAACCGTTGCCGGATTCGCGCGGGCATCTCCGGATGGTTGGCATCGACCAGCTGCCGAGCCCCCACGTGATCCAGCGGATGGACCACCATCTCCGCCAATCCCCGCGGGTCCAGGAAGCTCACCGACCCGGTCCGCGCGGAGACCAGCAGACCAGCTCGCACGCCCTCCAGACGGCGCGCGACGAATCCCAGCACCACGGCGCTGGCCCGGTCAATCCATTGGAAGTCGTCCACCAGAAGGGCCAGCGGCACCTCGGCGGCCACCGTCTTGACCAGTAGGAGGGCCGCGTTGCAGACCAGGAGCGCGTCCGTGGGCGCGCCGACGCCGAACCCGAGCGCCACCGACAGCGCCTCCCGCAGAGCTGATGGCAGCCGCTCGATGTCCGCGTTCACTGGAAGAAGCAGCTGATTGAGGCAGGAGTAGCTGACGTCCGCTTCGAACTCTGACCCGGACGCCCGCAGCACCCGCATATCTGCCGTTATGGCGAGCTCGGCCGCGGCGCTCAACAGAGCGGACTTGCCCACACCGGGCTCGCCCCGCATCAGCTGCGCGTCGCCATGCCGCCGAGCGCTGTCGAGAAAGCCGGACAGCTCTTCGAGTTCAGCACGGCGGCCAAAAAGTTCAACGCTGGCCACAGGTACCTCACGGCGTCGGTTATTGCCCACCAGCCACCCGGCGTGCCGCCCAACTACAAGCTGCTGCGAGCATAACCGTCACCCCATCGACCTCACATGATGCGTTCGCCTCTGCCCACAAAAGGCGGGCATTGGGCAAAAGGTCGCGACCATTGAGCAACTCTTGCGGGCACATCGGCGGGCCGATAGCGAGAGCGAATTGCACCGGTCTGCGAGGCCAGTCGTCGGCCGTCTCAATTTCACCAGCGAGGAAGAAGAGGAAGAAGAGGAGTACTGGGAGGACGACGTCGAACGGTCTCTGTCGGCGGTCGTTGTGTTCGCGCCGAGCTCGCCGCTGGCGACCTGCGGCCCCTCTACCTGGCCTGGCTGTCGGCCTACGGCATGTGGGAGCGCGACGAGGAAGCCTTCGACTACGCCGAAGAGGACGAGCCGGAGCCACCTGTCCCGCCTGGACTGGGCTCGCTCAGTGCCGCCCAGCGTGCCCTAGTCGACTTCCTGCGCCTGGACGACGACCTCCTCGCGGCCGCCGCCGAGGCCAGCCCACCGGCGCAATCCGTACAACATGATCGGAGGGCCCTGGCCGCCTGGATCGGCGGCCTGCCCGCCGAGCACAAGAACGCGCTGCTGCTGCGCGTGGCCGAGGACGACGCCGCGCGCGTCCAATGGGAACTGTTGCGCGAATTGGGCGACGAAACCCTATCCCAGGTGGAGGCGGGGCGGGCGATCACCGAGCTGCTGGACACTGCCAGCCGCTCGACGGCGCCTCGGCGATCCCGGCGCAGCGCAAGGCCCGCCGCGAATACGCGAACCGCATCAACGCCCTTGCGTTCACTACCGGGCCATGATCAATCTCAGCGCCAACCATGGTTCGCTTGATCCCCGAGGCCGGACCGGCCCGCCTTCCCCAAGACAAAGGACGAAAGGGGCATCAACTCGCGCAACGCCCTCTGAGAGGGCGTTTAGGGAGTGCTCGCGGCTCTATGTGCCACTCTGGCCGTCCGGCGAGCTGACCGTTCCGTAGGACTTGATGGACTTTGTCCACGGC